>NZ_JBSFDA010000116.1:0-32425 GCF_053593675.1 Streptomyces sp. NPDC002156
GCGATGTTTCACGTGAAACATCGCGAAACCACCTCCCGCGGACGCAGTCGACACAGCCAGGGACAACTCAGTGCGCGGCTTCGGCGATGTGGTGCGTGCCGATCCGCTTGCGGAACACCCAGTACGTCCAGCCCTGGTAGAGCAGGACCAGCGGGGTGGCGATCCCCGCACACCACGTCATGATCTTCAGCGTGTACGGGCTCGACGAGGCGTTGGTGACCGTGAGGTTCCAGTCCGGGTTGAGCGAGGACGGCATGACGTTCGGGAAGAGCGTCAGGAACAGCATCGCGACGGCTGCCACGATAGTGACCCCGGAGAACGCGAACGCCCAGCCCTCACGCCCCTTCTGTGCCGCCCCCAGCGCGGCGACGAGAGCGAGCACGGCCACGATCATCGCGGCCAGGGAACCACCGTCACCCTTGTCGGCCTGGGTCCAGGTCAGGAAAGCGAGCGCGACCACGGCGGCCACGAGTCCGACGCGAACCGCCAGCTTCCGTGCCCGTTCCCGGATGTCCCCGACGGTCTTGAGACCGACGAACACCGTGCCGTGGAAGGTGAACAGCGACAGGGTGACCAGGCCGCCGAGCAGGGCGTACGGGTTGAGCAGATCGGCGAGATTCCCGGCGTAGTTGAAGTCCGCGTCGATCTTCACCCCGCGCACGATGTTGGCGAAGGCCACGCCCCACATGAACGCGGGCAGCAGCGAGGTCCAGAAGATCACTGTCTCCCAGTTGCGCTGCCAGTTCTCCTCGGCCCGCTTCACGCGGTACTCGAAGGCGACGCCCCGCAGGATCAGACAGACCAGGATGAGCAGCAACGGCAGATAGAAGCCGGAGAAGAGGGTGGCGTACCACTCGGGAAAGGCGGCGAAGGTCGCGCCGCCCGCCGAGAGCAGCCACACCTCGTTGCCGTCCCAGACGGGTCCGATGGTGTTGATGAGGACCCGCTTCTCGGCCCGGTCGCGGGCGAGCAGCTTGGTGAGGACACCGACCCCGAAGTCGAAGCCCTCCAGGAAGAAGTAGCCGATCCACAGGACGGCGATGAGCACGAACCAGACGTCGTGAAGTTGCATGGCGATTCCAGCTCCCTGGGCCTAGTAGGAGAAGGCCATCGGCTTGTCGGCGTCCTGTGGGTCGCCGCCGATCTTCGTGGGCGGGTTGAGGTCGGCCTCGGTCAGTTCGGGCGGTCCGGCCTTGACGTACTTCACGAGGAGCTTGACCTCGATGACGGCGAGAATCGCGTAGAGCGAGGTGAAGACGATCATCGAGGTGAGGATCTCGCCCTGCGAGACCCCGGGGGAGACCGCGTCCCGGGTCTGGAAGATGCCGTACACGACCCAGGGCTGACGGCCCATCTCGGTGAAGATCCAGCCCCAGGAGCTGGCGATCAGCGGGAAGCCCAGGGTGAGGATGGCGATGCGCCAGTACCACTTGGTGAGCGTCGGGCCGAGGGCCTTGCCGGGGAGCAGCGAGAGGTTGGGCACCTCGTCGTCGCCGACCCGCAGATGCTGGGGCAGCATGAACTTCTTGCGGGTCAGCCAGAGTCCGGCCAGCCCGATCGCGAAGGACGTCATGCCGAAGCCGATCATCCAGCGGAAGCCCCAGTAGGCGACCGGGATGTTGGGCCGGTAGTCGCCGGGCCCGAACTTCTCCTGCTCGGCCTTGTTGACGTCGTTGATGCCGGGGACGTACGAGCTGAAGTCGTCGTTGGCGAGGAAGGACAGCAGGCCCGGGATCTCGATGGCGACCTTGTTGTGGCCCTTGTCCACGTCCCCGTAGGCGAAGACGGAGAAGGGCGCGGGCGCCTCGCCGTCCCACAGTGCCTCGGCGGCGGCCATCTTCATCGGCTGCTGCTTGAACATGACCTTGCCGAGGGTGTCGCCGCTGATCGCGGTGAGCAGACCGCCGATGACGACGGTGACCAGGCCGAGCCGCAGCGAGGTCTTCATCACGTCGATGTGCTTCTTGCGCGTCAGGTGGAAGGCGGCGATGCCGACCATGAAGGCGCCACCCGTGAGGAAGGCCGCGGAGAGGGTGTGGAAGACCTGGGTCAGCGCGGTGTTCTGGGTGAGGACCAGCCAGAAGTCGGTGAGTTCGGCGCGCCCCTTCTGCTCGTTGATCCGGTAGCCGACGGGGTGCTGCATCCAGGAGTTGGCCGCGAGGATGAAGTACGCCGACAGGATCGTGCCGATCGAGACCATCCAGATGCAGGCCAGATGGATCTTCTTCGGCAGCTTGTCCCAGCCGAAGATCCACAGTCCGATGAAGGTGGACTCGAAGAAGAAGGCGATCAGCGCCTCGAAGGCGAGCGGGGCACCGAAGACATCGCCGACGAAGCGCGAGTAGTCGGACCAGTTCATGCCGAACTGGAACTCCTGCACGATGCCGGTGACGACACCCATCGCGATGTTGATCAGGAAGAGCTTGCCCCAGAACTTGGTGGCCTTGAGGTACTTCTCCTTCTCCGTGCGCACCCAGGCGGTCTGCAGGCCGGCGGTGAGCGCGGCCAGGGAGATCGTCAGCGGGACGAACAGGAAGTGGTAGACGGTGGTGATGCCGAACTGCCATCGCGCCAGGGTCTCCGGCGCCAGAGCCAGGTCCACGGTGCCGCTCCTTACCTACGCTTGTGAAAGCGTTCACATTCACAAGCAATTATGCAGCACCGTTTCCTCAGTGGATGAAGGGGGGTCCCCGCCTGCTCGGCAGCGACCCCCTCACCAGCTCTGACCAGCTGAAACAGCATCCGAATGTGCCCTAGATCTCCTTCCGGAAGCCCTCCGTCACCTTCAGGAAGATGTCGTTCGCCTCGGTCTCGCCGACCGTCACCCGAACCCCCTCGCCCGCGAACGGCCGCACGACCACCCCGGCCCGCTCGCACACCGCCGCGAAGTCCACCGTGCGCTCCCCCAGCCGCAGCCACACGAAGTTCGCCTGGGTGTCGGGCACCGTCCAGCCCTGGCCGCGCAGCCCGTCGACCACCCGGGTGCGCTCGGACACCAGTGAACCGACCCGGCCGAGCAGCGCGTCCTCGGCCCGCAGCGAGGCCACCGCCGCGTCCTGTGCGAGCTGGCTCACCCCGAACGGCACCGCCGTCTTGCGCAGCGCCGCCGCCACCGGCTCGTGCGCGATCGCGAACCCGACCCGGAGCCCGGCGAGGCCGTACGCCTTGGAGAAGGTCCGCAGCACACAGACGTTCGGCCGGTCGCGGTAGAGCACGACCCCGTCCGGCACCTCGATGTCCCGGACGAACTCCTTGTAGGCCTCGTCCAGTACGACCAGCACATCATCGGGCACCCGGTCCAGGAACCGCTCCAGCTCGGTCCGCCGTACAGCCGTCCCCGTCGGGTTGTTGGGGTTGCAGACGAAGATCAGCCGGGTCCGGTCGGTGATCGCGTCCGCCATCGCGTCGAGGTCGTGCACGTCCCCGGGCGTCAACGGAACCTTGACCGACGTGGCGCCGCTGATCTGCGTGATGATCGGATAGGCCTCGAAGGACCGCCAGGCGTAGATCACCTCGTCGCCGGGCCCACTGGTCGACTGGACCAGCTGCTGCGCGACGCCGACCGAACCGGTGCCGGTGGCGATGTGGGAGACCGGCACGGCGAAACGTTCGGCCAGCTCGTTCATGAGCCCCGTACAGGCCATGTCCGGGTATCGGTTGAAGGCCCCGGCCGCGGCCGTCACGGTCTCCAGCACGCCGGGCAGCGGCGGATACGGGTTCTCGTTCGAGGACAGTTTGTAGGCCACCGGACCGTCGGCCGCGGCCGGCCTGCCCGGCTTGTAGGTGGGGATACCCTCCAGCTCGGCACGCAGCTTGGGGCTCGTCTCGCTCACCACAGTCCTCCTCGTGACCACCAGCTACCAATACTCCTCACCTTATGAGGATTCGGCGCCGCTGCGTACGGGTCGGCCGTGTCCGGAACACGTCCACCGACTTCGCCCCGCCCTGCGTGCGCCAACCCCACCTGTCCCACAGGCATCAGGGGTATCACCGTACAAAGTTGTACGAAATGGGGGGCGCATCGCACCTCATGGCACGCGCCGGTGGCTCACGCCGTGGCGCGCATCCCTCGTAGAGGTGAGTTGAGACCTCTTCGAAACATCGGTCACTTGGCAGGCCTATGCGCGCGGACAAGTCACGTAGGGCAGTAATATCGTTCAACTGACTTTCTTTCTAAGGCAGTTGATGAGTTTTGACCATGCAGAAACGTGCCTGTCAACGGCTGCATATGCGTCCGCACTACCCCACCGCATGAGCCCTACTATCGGCTCGCCATGACAGCAGCAGGGAAGCACCAGGTGAGCCGCGCGGAGACAACCCGACGAGGCAATCGGCCGGGACGGGCAGGCATCAGAGACGTGGCCGCCGCCGCCGGGGTCTCGATCACGACCGTCTCCGACGCCCTCAACGGAAAGGGCCGGCTCCCGGACGCCACCCGACGCCATGTCCGTGAGGTCGCGGACCGGCTGGGCTATCGCCCGTCGGCCGCGGCCCGAACCCTCCGTACCGGCAAGTCAGGACTGATCGGCCTGACCGTGACGACGTACGGGGATGAACCTTTCACCTTCACCGAGTTCGCGTACTTCGCGGAGATGGCGAGAGCTGCCACCTCGGCCGCGCTCGCGCGGGGCTACGCCCTGGTCATCCTCCCCGCGACCTCGCGTCACGACGTGTGGTCGAACGTCGCCCTGGACGGCACGGTCGTCATCGACCCGTCCGACCACGACCCGGTGGTCACCGAACTCGTCCGGCAGGGCCTCCCGGTCGTCTCCGACGGCCGCCCGGCGGGCTCGCTCCCGGTCACCGCGTGGGTCGACAACGACCACGAGGCGGCGGTCCTGGGCATCCTCGACCACCTGGCCGCCGCCGGCGCCCGCCGCATCGGCCTCCTGACGGGGACCTCCACCGACACCTACACCCACCTCTCCACCACGGCGTACCTGCACTGGTGCGAGCGGGTCGGCCAGGACCCGGTGTACGAGTCCTATCCGGCGCACGACCCGTGCGCGGGAGCCGTGGCCGCCGACCGGCTGCTGGCCCGTCCGGACCGTCCGGACGCCGTCTACGGCCTCTTCGACCCGAACGGCACCGACCTGCTCGCCGCGGCCCGCCGCTACGGCCTGCGCGTCCCGGACGACCTGCTGCTGGTCTGCTGCAGCGAGTCCACGGTGTACGCCAACACCGAGCCGCCGATCACCACGCTCTCCCTGAAGCCGCGCCGGATCGGCACGGCCGTGGTCCAGCTCCTGATCGACGCCATCGAGAACGTCGATTCGGACCTGCCGGTCGAGCAGGTGATACCGACGGAACTGATCGTGCGGACGTCCTCGCAGCGCCGTCCGCCGCGTACCACGGTCAGTCCGCCGCGGTCGCCCGAGGAAGGCTGATCCGGGGGCGGTGACGAGGGGCGGGGAACGTGGGCTTGTCCGGGGCGGGCTCCCGGGGAGCGGGGCCGTACGAGGGGTCGGCCCCGTAGGGGAATCGGGAGCCCGGCCCCGTTCAGGAACGCGGGCACCGGCCTCGGGACAGTTCACGGGCGCCGGTGTCATGATCGTACGAAGCGTCGGTGTCCGAGGGGTGGAGCAAAGTACGAAGCAGGGGAGTCCAGGGCGGTCCCGTACGGGAAAGCCCCTCCGAATCGGGGCGAAAGCCGCGGTGAACTGGGCTCCTTCGCCGATTCACCACCCCTGGGTCATCACATGGCGCGATCCGCATTCCTATGATGGGCCCACGACACCGCGGGCCGCTGCGACCAGGCAGTCCGATGCGGTGCAGATGCGGCGCGATGGTGGAGGGGTCGATGACTCAGGGGGCCGGTCAGGGACCCGAGGTGACGCGGACGGCGACGTTGCGCGACTTCCGGGTGCCCGCGTACGTCCATGAGACCGGTCCGTACGCCGACGGCACGGCCCCCGGCGACATCCCAGCCGGGACGGCCGACACCGAGGTCCAGGAGACCGCGGAGGGCGTGCAGACCCTGGCGGATCTGGACGAGTACCCCGACGGGTACACGCCGACCCAGCGCGACCTGCCCGTCATCAACCGCGGTGACACGCTTCAGGTGACCGTCGACCCCGCCGACCTGGCCGCCGACGGCCCGGGACCCCTGTTCGTCGTCGGGGACGTCCACGGCTACCTCGACGAACTGGTGGGCGCCCTCCAGGAGCAGGGCCTGATCGACAGCGAGTGCAACTGGTCCGCGGGCACCGCCCGGCTCTGGTTCCTCGGCGACTTCACCGACCGCGGCCCGGACGGCATCGGCGTCATCGATCTGGTGATGCGGCTGTCCGCCGAGGCCGCCGCGGCCGGCGGCTACTGCAAGGCCCTCATGGGCAACCACGAGCTGCTGCTCCTCGGCGCCAAGCGGTTCGGTGACACCCCCGTCAACTCGGGCGCGGGCACGGCCACCTTCCAGGCGGCCTGGCTGCTCAACGGCGGCCAGAAGACCGACATGGACCGGCTGCAGGACCACCATCTCCAGTGGATGGCCCGCCTCGACGCGATCGAGGAGGTCGACGGCCATCTGCTCGTGCACTCGGACACCACCGCCTACCTCGACTACGGCGACTCGATCGAGGCGGTCAACGACACCGTCCGCGAGACGATCACGCGCAACGACGCGGACGAGGTGTGGGATCTGTTCCGCAAGTTCACCAAGCGCTTCTCCTTCCGCGACGAGGGCGGTGTCGAGGCCGTACGCTCCCTTCTCGATACGTACGGCGGCACCCGCATCGTTCACGGCCACAGCCCCATCCCCTATCTGGTGGGCGAAGTCGGCACCGAGGACGACGGCGAGGACAGTTCCGGTCCGAACATCGAACATCCGCATGTCTACGCCGACGGACTCGCCATCGCAATGGACGGCGGCGTGACCATGGCCGGAAAACTGCTGGTCCAGGAACTTCCGCTGGATCTCTGACGGATATCCGGGCGTTCCTGGGGCAGGCGTCCCCCGGCGGTGAACCGCATCGGGCGGGGGACAGTCACACGGCAATTTCTTCAAACCCCCTGTCACCGCGCGCCGTCGCCGCTCTACCATCGGCTTATCCGTAGCAGGCTCCCCTCCGTTTCTGCCCGACGGCTCGTCAGCATGCCGAGCCCCAAGCCCTACGGAGCATCGGGGGATGCACATGAACAGCGTTCCGCAGCACCTGCTGAACGAGGACCGCCAGGAATACGAGCGGATCCTCGATGAGGCGCTGCGCTCCGCCCCACACCGCCCGGAACTGGCCGCCGTCGGTCAGCGGCTGAACCCCGAACAACTGCGCACCATGGCACTGAACGCCACGGCGCTCATCACGGTCGCCGCGGCGGCCGAATACCAGCACTACGTGAAGGTGCGCGACGAACTGCGCCACCCGGCGCCGTCCAACCCGTCCGTCCGCGGCACCGGCTCCACCGAGCCGGGCCCGAGCGCCATGGGGTTCGCCACCGGCATGGGCGAGGTCACCGCCGAGACCGCCGGGGCGGGCGCCGTCGCCGTTGTCGCGGTCCTGGCTCCCGTCCTCGCGGGCACGGCCGCGGCGATCTTCCTGCTCGTGGGCTACATCCTCAAGATGCTCGACCCCGAGCCGGCGTTCGCCCAGACCATGCTCACCACCGGATGGGTGTTCGGTGCGGTGACCGCGGCAGCGATACTCGTCGCCGCGGTCGGCCTGCTGCTCACCGCCCTGCGCAACAGCCCGGACCAGGAGGAGGCCGGGGCGTACGGCGAACTGACCGGGGAGGTGGCCCAGGCCAGGGAAGCCTGGCGCGAGGCCCTGCTGGAGCGCGGCATCCTGCCGTTCCTCCGCGAGGCCCTCGCCGACCCCGGTACGGCGGCCATGAACCGCAAACCGGCCCCGGAACCCACCACCGGCCGCATGCCGAACCTCGGCTACAACCGGCCCGGCTTCAGCAGCCCCGATGACGGCCCCACGAGGAGCCACCGCCCGAGCTTCACCAGCCCGGACTTCACCAGCCCCGACTTCGGAGGCCCGGACCACCCGCCGGAGTGACCGACCGGTGGTCCGCACGCAGGACTCAGGTGGAGCGGGCGGCAGCGAAGCCGCCTGACCACCTGGGCTTCCGCACAGCGCCCTTGCCGGTGTCAGTCCGCGATCGGCAGATAGACCCGGTTGCCCGCGGCCGCGAACTCCTTCGACTTCTGCGCCATGCCCTGCTCGATCTCCACCGGTGTACTGCCGTGTTCTCGGCGGATGTCGTGCGAGATCTTCATGCTGCAGAACTTCGGCCCGCACATCGAGCAGAAGTGGGCCGTCTTGGCGGGCTCGGCCGGCAGGGTCTCGTCGTGGAACTCGCGTGCTGTGTCCGGGTCGAGGGCCAGGTTGAACTGGTCCTCCCACCGGAACTCGAAGCGGGCGTCGGAGAGCGCGTCATCCCATTCCTGCGCACCTGGGTGCCCCTTGGCGAGGTCGGCTGCGTGGGCGGCGATCTTGTAGGTGATGACGCCGGTCTTGACGTCGTCACGATTGGGCAGGCCCAAGTGCTCCTTGGGCGTGACATAGCAGAGCATGGCCGTGCCCCACCAGGCGATCATCGCGGCACCGATGCCGGAAGTGATGTGGTCGTACGCAGGCGCGACGTCTGTCGTCAGCGGGCCAAGCGTATAGAACGGAGCTTCATCACAGATCTCCTGCTGTAGGTCGATGTTCTCCTTGATCTTGTGCATCGGGACGTGTCCCGGGCCTTCGATCATCGTCTGTACATGGAAACGCTTCGCGATCGTGTTGAGTTCCCCCAGCGTCCGCAACTCCGCGAACTGTGCCTGGTCGTTGGCGTCCGCGATCGAGCCGGGCCGCAGGCCGTCGCCGAGCGAGTACGTGACGTCGTACGCGGCGAGGATCTCGCACAGTTCTTCGAAGTTCGTGTACAGGAACGACTCCTTGTGGTGCGCCAGGCACCACGCCGCCATGATCGAACCGCCGCGCGAGACGATGCCGGTCTTGCGGTTCGCGGTGAGCGGTACGTACGCCAGGCGGACGCCCGCGTGCACCGTCATGTAGTCGACGCCCTGCTCGGCCTGTTCGACGACCGTGTCCTTGTAGATCTCCCAGGTCAGTTCCTCGGCCCTGCCGTCCACCTTCTCCAACGCCTGATAGAGCGGCACCGTGCCGATCGGAACGGGGGAGTTGCGCAGCACCCATTCACGGGTGGTGTGGATGTTGCGGCCGGTGGACAGGTCCATGACCGTGTCGGCGCCCCAGCGCGTCGCCCAGGTCATCTTCTCGACCTCCTCCTCGATGGAGGAGGTGACGGCGGAGTTGCCGATGTTGGCGTTGACCTTCACCAGGAACCGCTTGCCGATGATCATCGGCTCGATCTCCGGGTGGTTGACGTTGGCGGGCAGTACCGCACGCCCGGCGGCGATCTCCTCACGGACCACCTCGGGGTCGATGTTCTCCCGGACGGCCACGAACTCCATTTCGGGCGTGATCTCCCCGCGGCGGGCGTACGCGAGTTGCGTCACCGCCTGTCCGGTCCGGCTCCGGCGCGGCTGCCGGGGCCGTCCCGGGAACACCGCGTCGAGGTTCCTGAGCCCGCCGCGCGGCGAGGTGTGCTTGATCCCGTCGTCCTCCGGACGGACAGGACGGCCCGCGTACTCCTCGGTGTCGCCGCGGGCGATGATCCAGTTGTCGCGCAGCGGCGCCAGCCCCCTGCGGACGTCGGTGTCGACCAGCGGGTCGGTGTACGGGCCCGACGTGTCGTACAGGGTGACCGACTTCCCATTGGTGAGGTGCACCTGACGGACCGGCACCCGCAGGTCGGGGCGCGAGCCGCCGACATACCCCTTGTGCCAGCCGATGGACTTCCCGGCCTCCTGGGACTGTTCGCCCTGGGCGGGCTGTTCGTCCTGGCTGGAGGCAGGCGTGCGTACGTCCTTGATGGTCATGAGACCTACTCCCTACGCCGGCATTACCCGGTAACAGGTTCAGCGGTCGACGCAGCGGCTTCCGTCTGCCGATGTTTCATGTGAAACATCACTCGTTCCACATGTTCCACGTGAAACATCGCAAAGACGGAGGTCAGCGCCCTCTCAGCCCGGTGCTCCGAGCTCCCGCGTGTGCAAAGGTGCCTCCACGCTAGCGTCAATTTGGGCGAGGTGAACAGAGGGCCCCTGTCGTTCTTGCGATGATCGGGCGGTGACCACGACGCAAGGACCCCCGTACCCGCCCTCCGAGCCACCGCGCGGAAGCGGTGCCGGGCGCGCCTCCGGGCCGGGCAGCGGAAATGGCGACGACACCGGCCCGCAGCACAGGTTCCGGCTGGGCGACGGCCCCGGCGGACCCGATGGTGCGCCCGGAACCAGAGCCGGAACGGGCAGCGGCGCCGGCGGAGCGGCCGGACCGAGTGCCGGTCCCGGACACGGGCCCGGTCAGCGGATCGATCGCGGCTACGGGCCCGGATCGGGGGCGGGTCAAGGCGGCCGAACGGGCCCGGGCGGCCAAGGCCCAGGTCCCGGGTACGGAGCCGAGGGGCCCGGGACCGGTCAGTTCGGCCCCCTTCCGATGTCCGGTGGCGGGCGAGGTCCTGGCGCCGGGGCAGGCGGCGGGCACGATCACGGCTCCGGCCCGGGACAAGGCGCAGCCCATGGACACGGGAACGGCCCCGGCGACGGTCACAGCGGCGGACCTGGCGGCAAGTCCGGTGGTGGCCATGGCCTCGGACAAGGTGGCGGGCACGGGGCCGGACCGGGTGGCGAGCATGGGGGTGGGCACGGACCCGGGTCCGACGACTCCCACGGACCCGACGACAAGCACGGTTCCTCGCACGGCCACAGTCACAGCCATGGCCCGGCCGCCCCTGTCTCCATCCATCTGCGGAAGATCATCGGCGCGATCCTGATCCCGTTCGCCGCGGCGGTCGTGGTCGGGCTCGCGGTGCTGTGGCCCGGGGGCGCCCCCGCGCACGAGCGCACCGGCGTCGGCTTCGACCGGCAGACCCAGGAGGCGACGGTCACCAAGGTCGTCGCGGTGGACTGCAAGTCCGTCAACGCCTCGGGGGACACCCCGACCGGCGACACGTCCACCGCCGAGGGCTCCTCCGCCCAGCAGCAGGCGACCGGCGACTGCAAGAGGGCGACGATCCGGGTCGACACCGGTGACGACAAGGGCCGTACGTTCACGGAGATCGTCCAGCCGGACCAGTCACGGCAGTTGCACCAGGGCGAGAAGGTCGTGGTCGCCTACGAGCCCTCCGCGCCGAGGGACCTGCAGTACTCGGTCACCGACGTGAACCGCAGGCTCCCCATGGCCGTGCTGGCCGGCATCTTCGCGCTCGCCGTCGTGGTCGTCGGCCGTATGCGCGGTGTGATGGCGCTGGTCGCACTGGCCGTCAGCTTCATGGTGCTGACCTTCTTCATCCTGCCGGCGATCCTCCAGGGCTCGAATCCGCTGGTCGTGGCGGTCATCGGGGCCAGCGCCATCATGCTGATCGCGCTCTACATGTGCCACGGCCTCTCGGCCCGTACGTCCGTGGCGGTGCTCGGCACCCTGATCTCGCTGGTGCTGATCGGCGTCCTCGGCTCGGGGTTCATCGACTGGGCCGCGCTCACCGGCAACACGGACGACAACACGGGCCTGATCCATGGCCTGTATCCGTCCATCGACATGAGCGGCCTGCTGCTCGCGGGCGTCATCATCGGTTCGCTCGGTGTCCTCGACGATGTGACGGTGACGCAGACATCGGCGGTCTGGGAGCTCCACGCGGCCAATCCGACGATGGGGTGGCGCGGGCTGTATCGCGCAGGCATCCGCATCGGCCGCGACCACATCGCGTCCGTCGTCAACACCCTCGTCCTCGCCTACGCGGGCGCCGCGTTGCCGCTGCTGCTGCTCTTCTCGATCGCGCAGAGCAGCGTCGGGACGGTCGCCAACAGCGAACTCGTCGCGGAGGAGATCGTACGGACCCTGGTGGGCTCGATCGGCCTGGTGGCGTCCGTGCCGGTGACCACGCTCCTCGCGGCCCTGATGGTCTCGGCCGACCGCCCGGGCACGGCGTCTCCGGCTGCGGGAGCGGCAACGGGGGCCGGGCCCGGAACTCCCGCGGCGGCAGGGGCGGGAGCGGGAGCAGGGGCGGCGGCCCAGTCGGCCCCGGCCCGCGCAGGGAAGGGCCGTCGCCGCAAGCACTGACGGAGGCCGGGCGCGCTTCTCCTCCCGGCGAGGAGGAGAAGCGTTACGTCACCGCCGGGGGCTCCGTCGCCGATCCGCTCAGCCGGCGCTCTGTTCCTCCGCCAGGATGCGGACCAGCGCCTCGTCGAGGTGGGCGTCGAAGTCGGCGAGGGAACGCTCCTGCCCCAGCGGCACAAGCTTGTCCGTGCGGTCGAGGAACGCCACCAGCGGCGCCGCACCGGAGCGGAACAGCGCCTGGTCGCCGCCGACCTGAAGCCGGATCAGCACCTCGCCCAGGACATCCGCGTCGGCGGGCGAGATCCGCACATCTCCGTCCCCGCACGGCCGCCCCACGCCGTCGATCAGCAGCTCGCGCCCGAAGGCCCAGGTCACAGGGGCGTCGCCAGGCAAATGGAAGGTCAGCCGGACGGCATAGGGATCACAGGTCTCGTAGCGCAGCTCCACCGGAATGCGGAAGGAGAGCTCCTCCGAGACAAGAAAGCTCATCATGACTTCTGCCTGCACCGACTCGCGCATCGCCTACCCCGTCACTTGCCGTGAACTGGCCTGGAATCATCGCTCTGATACTGCTCGCATCTTGCTGAAAGTACACGGTGAATCACAAGGAGTGAGTTTTCAGATACTGATAGAGATCGCAAGCGACCCGAGCAGTCTTCCGACCTCTGTTTGCAACTGCTGTGCCGCGATTAGCAGTCGATCAGCCTGGCTGGAAGGTAGAGAAATGGCCAAAGTGGCGGCCGTGGATCCGATGGTGATCGGAATCGCCGCGCAGACCGTCCCCAGCGCGTACTCCTGCCGCTCCACGACCACTTCCATCCGCCGCATCCGGTCGAGGCGGCGCAGCAGCGCGTGGCTGTCACGCACCGTGTAGGGGGTGACCGCCTGCACGGGGTGGCGTTCGAGATGGTCGCGGCGGTCCTGCTCGTCCAACTGCGAGAGCAGGCACTGTCCGACGGCGTGTGCGTGCCCGGTCTCACGGAAGTCCGCCCACTCCTCGACCGCCGGGTTGGCGGGGGTGTCGGAGACGCACATGACCTCGACCTCGCCGTCGCGGTACACCGCGTAGTACACGGGTACGCCGATCGCGTCCCGCCAGTGCGCGAGTGCGTCCACCACCGTGCTGCGCCGCTTTTGCTGCGCACCGCTGCTGCCCAACTGTTCGGCCGCCTCGCCGAGGAAGAACAGCCCCTTCTCGCGCCGCAGATAGCCTTCGAAGACGAGCGTCCGCAGCAGGTGGTAGGCGGTCGGGAGGGCGAGACCGGTCTCGCGGGCCAGCTGCTTGGCGGGAGCGCCGTGTTCATGTGCGGCGACGGACTCCAGCAGTCGCATCGCCCGCTGCACGGAGCCGATCAGGGTCGCCGTGGGGTGCGGTTCGGCGGGCGGCACGAGCACGGGGACAGGTGCCGGTACGAGCGAGGGCACGGGTGCCGGCGCGGGTCTCTCGGTGGGCCGGACGCGCGTCCCCGGGGAGGGCGCGGCCCGCTGCTCGGGCCGGCGCTGTACGGGTGGAGCCTGTGGTGCCGCGGGTGCGGTGTCGACCATGACGAGGGTCACTCTCGAAGGCGAGGGGGCTGCCCGTGCGGAGAGACACGGAAGGAGGGGATGCGCCGTCCGCGGGGGCCGTCCCCGCGTCGAATTCCGGACTCTAACCGCCTGTCACCGCGCGCAGACGGCCCGTACGGGAAACTTCCCCCGCCCGAGGGAACCGACGAATCCTGTTACCGGCGCCCGCGCCGTCCCGCTCCCGCACCCCGATCACCCCTCGGCGGTCACCAGTCGCTGCGCGACGACGAACTCGACATGAACTTCCGTACGACGTAGATGAGTCCGCCGACCAGGGCGACGAAGACCAGCGCCTTGAAGAGCAGGCCGATGACGATGGTGGCGATGCTGACTATCAGCCCGCCGAACACGACGAGGGCGATGACCGGCACCGCGACCCACTTCACCCACCACGGCATTCCCGCGAAGATCTCTCGCATCGCCCTTTTCCTTACTTCTCCGCCCGTCGCATCTGCCGGGGCCTGTGCCCTTCGCTCGTGCCGGGACATTCGATGTTCCGCCTTCGATGCTAGGGGCGGAGGGGACCCGGCGGGGGCCTCGCATCCCTTGTCCTCCCCTGATCGAACCCCTAGGGAACCCTGAGGCTGCGGGTCACCTCTCGGGCGGAGAGAAGATCACCATGACCCGCAGGTCCTCGCTGATGTGGTGGAACTTGTGGGCCACCCCGGCCGGCACGTACACGACGCTGCCGCGCGCCACCTGGGTCGTCTCCATGCCGACGGTGATCGCGGCGCGCCCGCTCACCACGAAGTACACCTCGTCCTGGCTGTGGGGCTGCTGCGGGTCGTGCTCGCCCGCGTCCAGTGCGTAGAGGCCGACCGACATGTTCCGTTCGTGCAGGAACTGCAGGTAGGCGCCGTCGTTGGCGGCACGTTCCGCCTCCAGTTCATCCAACCGGAATGCCTTCATCGCCCTCGCCCACGCTCGTAACCGATCTCGTCTGCCACGATCAGACACATGAAGAATTTCGTAGTCAAGACGATCGCCAACGCGGGTGCTCTCGGCGTGGCCGTGTGGGTGCTGGACAAGATCACCCTGACCGGTGACAACACGGGCAAGAAGATCGGCACACTGATTGTCGTCGCGCTCCTGTTCGGCCTGGTGAACTTCCTGGTCAAGCCGATCCTCCAGGTGCTCACCTTCCCCCTGTTCATCCTCACGCTCGGCCTGATCACCCTGGTGGTCAACGCCCTGATGCTGCTGCTCACCTCATGGCTGGCCGACAAGTTCGACCTGAGCTTCCACGTGGACGGCTTCTGGACGGCCGTTCTGGGCGGCCTGATCATCTCGATCGTCTCCTGGGCGCTGCACATCGTCCTCCCCGACAATGACTGAGGACTCCCGATGACCTACCGCGTCTGCTTCGTCTGCACCGGCAACATATGCCGCTCCCCGATGGCGGAGTCGGTCTTCCGCGCGCGCGTGGAGGAGGCCGGGATGGCAGGCATGGTCGAGGTCGACAGTGCCGGCACGGGCGGCTGGCACGAGGGCGACGGCGCGGACCCGCGAACGGTCTCCGTGCTGGCGGCGGCCGGCTACGAAGGCGACCACGCGGCCCGCCAGTTCCGGGCCGCGTGGTTCGCCCGCCTCGACCTCGTCATAGCCCTCGACGCGGGCCACCTGAAGGCGCTGCGCCGCCTCGCGCCCACTCCTGAGGACGCGGCGAAGGTACGCCTGCTGCGCTCCTACGATCCGGCGGCGGGCGCCGATCTCGACGTCCCGGACCCGTACTACGGGGGTATGGACGGTTTCGAGGAGTGCCTTGAGATGGTGGAGGCGGCGAGCGCGGGCCTGCTCGCCGCGGTACAGGCGGAAGTGGAGGGACGGGCGGCATGAACGATCCGGCTGCGGACGAGGATTCGGGCGTACGCGCGAACCCGGGTTTGGGTGACGGCACGCGCGCGGTACGGGCGGGGCTGCCCGAGCCGGTCAAGTACGAACCGGCCCTCCCCGGTCCGGTGTTCGCGGCCCACTACCACCTGCCGGGCGCCCCCACCGGCCCCTACACCTACGGCCGCGACGAGAACCCGACCTGGACGCTGCTGGAGCGCGCCATCAGCGAGCTGGAGGCTCCGGGGCGGGACGGCGTCGAGACACTCGTCTTCGCCTCCGGCATGGCCGCCGTGTCGTCGGTGCTCTTCTCCCAGCTGCGCACCGGGGACACCGTCGTCCTGCCCGACGACGGCTACCAGGCGCTGCCACTGGTGCGGGCCCAACTGGAGGCGTACGGCATCGAGGTGCGCACCGCCGCAACGGGCGGCGACGCTCAGCTCGACGTTCTCGACGGTGCGCGACTGCTGTGGATCGAGACCCCGTCGAACCCGGGACTCGACGTGTGCGACGTACGACGGCTCGCCGAGGCGGCACACACGCGTGGCTGTCTCGTGGCCGTCGACAACACCCTGGCGACGCCGCTCGGACAGCGCCCGCTGGAACTCGGCGCCGACTTCTCCGTGGCCAGCGGAACCAAGCAGCTCACCGGGCACGGCGACGTGCTCCTCGGCTACGTCACCGGGGCGGACGCCTCCGCGATGGCCGCCGTACGGCGGTGGCGCAAGATCGTCGGGGCGATTCCCGGGCCCATGGAGGCCTGGCTCGCCCACCGGTCGATCGCCACGCTCCCCTTGCGCGTCGACCGGCAGGACGCCACGGCGCTGGTCCTCGCCGAGGCCCTGCGCGGGCGGCCCGAGGTGACCGGGCTGCGCTATCCGGGGCTTCCGGAGGACCCCTCGTACAAGATCGCTTCGCGGCAGATGCGGCGCTATGGGTGTGTGGTTTCCTTCGTGCTGCCCACGCGCGCGCGTGCCGACCGTTTTCTCGGCGCGCTGCGGCTCGTGGACGACGCGACGAGCTTCGGCGGGGTGCGGTCCACGGCCGAGCGGCGCGGCCGGTGGGGCGGGGACGCCGTGCCCGAGGGCTTCGTCCGCTTCTCGGTCGGAGCCGAGGACCCGGAGGACCTGGTGGCGGATGTGCTGCGTGCGCTGGAGGAGTCGGCGGACCGACCACTCGGCACGGGGTGAAGAGGTGCGTTCCGCTACGCCCACCGGCGGTCCGAGCCTCCCCCCTCGTGGCTCGGACCGCCGCGGTTCCGCGCGCGAAGAACCGCGCAAGCAAGGCTAGTTGACTCTGTGTCAGTGTCCAATCACTGTAGCGACAGAGACCTATCGACTTATTTATAGTTGGGCGCGGCCGGGGGGCCGGGAATGAGCAGAGAAGCGGAGAAGGGGAGGGCGCGGCATGGACCTGGCCTTGCTGCGCACCTTCGTGACCGTCCACCGCGCCGGCTCCTTCACCCGTGCCGCCGCCCTGCTGGGCCTCTCGCAGCCTGCCGTCACCTCGCAGATCCGCACCCTGGAGCGACAGCTGGGGCGCCCTCTGTTCCTGCGTCAGGCCCGTGGCGTGACCCCCACGACCATCGGCGACGAACTCGCGCACAAGGCCGCGCCGCATCTCGACGCGCTCGTGGAGATCACCGAGACCGGGCTCGACGAGGACTCCTCCGTACGCACACTGCATCTGGCCGGGCCATCGGAGTTCACCGCGGAGCGCGCGCTTCCCGCGCTCACGGAACTGACCGGGGACGACGGCCAGGGCTTCGCGCTGCGGGTCTCGTTCGGCAATGCCGAGGAAACCCTGGAGGGGCTGTCGGCCGGGCATCACGATCTGGCCATCAGTACGGCCCGTCCGCGCGGCTCCCTGCTCACAGCGACTGCGCTCTGCGACGAGGAGCACGTCCTGGTCGCAGCGCCGCGCTGGGCCTGCCACTTCGGCCCCGGGAAGCTGCGCCGCAAGGGGGCCTCCGTCCTGGAGAACCTCCCTGTGGTGGAGGTCCACGAGTCGCTGCCCTTCATCTCCCGCTACTGGGCCTCCGTCTTCGACTCCCGCCCGGCGGCCTCGGGCACCGTCATCGTGCCCGACCTGCGCGCGGTGCTCACGTGCGCCGCCGCGGGCGCGGGGCTCGCGGTACTGCCCCGCTATCTGTGCGCGCCCGCACTGGAGCGCGGCGAGGTGGTCGCTCTGCTCGATCCGGCGGTGCCCCCACTGCGGACGTACTTCCTGGTGGTCCGCACCGGCACACTGGCGATGCCCCATATCGCGCGGGCGCACGAATGGCTCCAGCGCGCTGCCGCCGACTGGGGCTGAGCCTCCATGGATCCCGGTGATCCTGCCGTGGACCTCTGCGATGTTTCACGTGAAACAGGCATTTCGTTCGTGAGAGTCCAGCACCTTTGCGCAGCCGAGAACGCTTCATGGGGAACCGACATGTTTCACGTGGAACCAGCCGGGCCACATTCCTCCCATGACCGTCCGACCCGTGGTCAAGCGCACCGCACGCGCCATCCTGCTCGATGGCAATGACCTGATCCTCATCAAGCGGACCAAGCCGGGGGTCGATCCCTACTGGCTCACTCCGGGCGGCGGGGTCGAACCGGACGACACGACCGTCGTCGACGCCCTGCACCGTGAAGTGCACGAAGAGCTGGGCGCCAAGATCACCGACGTGGTGCCCTGCTTCGTGGACACCGTCGAACACATCGGCGCGGACGGCGGCGCCACAGGCGTGAAGGTGCAGCACTTCTTCGTCTGCCGGCTGGAGTCCATGAACCCCTCGCTGCGCCACGGCCCCGAAGTCGACGAGCCCTGCGGCGAGTACGAGATCGTCCGTATCCCGTTCACGCGGGTCGGCATCGCCTCCGTCCACCTCGTACCGCTGTCGCTGCGCCATTATCTGGACGGGAACATCGAAGGCGTACGAGCGATGCACGCGCCCGACCTGGGTTGACAGCGCGCACGCGGGTCAGTTGCCGGTGACGACCAGTTCCTCCACCGAGTCGTGGCGGATCCGTTCCGCGGGGAAACCGGCGCGACGCAGCGCGTCCACACCGCTGCGGATCATCCCGGGCGGGCCCGACAGATAGGCGTCGTACTCGTACCAGGGCCCGTACTCCCGTACGGCGTCGGGGAGCTGGAGATGCGCCTGCTCGTCGATGACCGCGCGCACGGCGAGCCAGGGGTGGTTCTGCTGGAGGCGCAGCATGGTGTCGATGTCGTACAGGTCGACATCCGTACGGGCGCCGTAGAACACCTCCACCCGCCTCCTGTCACCGTGTTCGGCGACATCCTCGACCAGCGCCTTTATGGGCGCGATGCCGGTGCCCCCGCCCAGACAGAGCAGGCCGCTGTTGGTGGTGTGGTCAACGGTCATCGTGCCGGCGGGCGGGCCGAGCCGGACGATGTCGCCGGGCCGGGCGCGGTGCACCAGCGCGTTGGAGACCCAGCCCGCGGGCACCGCCTTCACGTGGAAGGACAGCAGACCGTCGGAGCGGGGCGCCGAGGCGAAGGAGTAGTGCCGCCAGATACGGGGCCACCAGGGCGTCTCCAGGCTCGTGTACTGCCCGGCGAGAAACGGGTACGGCTGGTCGGGCCGGACGGTGAGAACAGCTATGTCCGGGGTCCGGAGATCATGCGAGACCACCTCCCCGTACCACCAGGCCGGAGCGCGCAGTTCGTCGACGGCCGCCGCGTCGATCATCACCTGCGACATCGTCGTGTACGCCCGTACCCAGGCCGCCTCGGTCTCCGGGTTCCAGATCTCGGCGGCGTACCGGCTCAGCGAACCGATGAGGCACTCGCCGACGGCCGGGTAGTGCTCGGGCCGGGTGCCGTACTTGCGGTGACCCCGGCCGAGGTTCTGCAGATACGCGACGAGGACCTCGGTGTTGTCGATGTGCTCGGCGGCGGTGAGCAGCGCCTTGAGCAGCCGGTCCCGCTGGGTGTCCATCGCGGCCGGGAACAGCGAGCGCAGTTCGGGATGACGGACGAAGAGGAGCGCGTAGAAGTACGAGGTGGTCTTGTCGGCGACAGGACCGACCACGGCCATGGTCCGCCGGATGAGCACCGCGTCCGAGGACGCCTCCCGGCGGGGCTCGGAAGTGGTGGCCACGGGGACCGGCTCCAGACGGGGACGGGCGGGGGGAGCGGGCTCGGGTGCGGGAGCCGGCGTATCGGAGGCCGCGGGTACTGATGCTGGGGGTACTGATGCCTGGGGCCGTGGGGCGAAGGGCGGAGGCTTCGGAGCTTCGGTGGCCGGAGGCACGGGAGCGAAGGGCGCGGGAAGCGGTGACGCGGGAGCGAGGGGCAGGGGAGGCAGGGGCGCGGGAGTCGGAGGGCCCGCCGAGGGCTCGGGGGTCGACTGCGCGGGTATTCGTTCCTGCTCCGGCACGGGCTCGGTCACGGCTGGACGGGCGCCGTCGTCCGGTGCGGAGCTCGGGGAGCCGCCCGTACCGGGCCTGCCCACGGGACGCAGCGCGGCCAGCCGACTGCCTTCCGGCGCCTCCTGCTCACCGCCCGGGGGCGCCTCCGGCTGCTTGCGCGGCTTGAACCAGCCGCCCCCGCCGCTGCCGCCGGAAGTGCCGTTGTCGGCGGACGTGGTGGTCGGAGCGTCCATGGTCTGCCTCGCCTCGAACATCTTTCGGTCGGTCTGCGCACTTCCTCGGTCGGAATGTGCCCGCGTTCCCCCGCTGACGGCTTGCTTTTCCCCGTTCGGCCTCTGTCCAACGCGGCCATATTCAACCCGGATTACCGTCCCGTACGGACAAGTAAGGCCAGAGTGTGACAATCACCGCAGTGCTCTCACCGCAGCGTCCCACCATGGACGAACGCCTCCACCGTGTAACCGGAAATGCGAGTCTTCGATCTCTCCGTCCCGTTAGGCTGCATTGCCCTGCTCTTGCCGCGTGTGCGGGATACGCGCCCCGACGCGGACATGAACCGGAGTCGACCATACCGGGCGTCGCCGCGCGCACAAGTCCCGCCCTTCTTCGCCATGAAAGAGCAAGGGGCGAACCATGAATTCCCTCAATTACCGGGCGCCGCACACCAATTCATAGGCATCCCACAAATCCCGCCCCGCGTACGCGTGCGTCGCGAGGCCGGCCAGATGACGGTCCGCGTTCACCGCGACAGAGACCGACACCGCCCCGAAGAGTTCCGCGTCGGAGAACGAATCGCCGTACGCGACACAGTCCGCCCGGGTCAGACCGAACCGCTTGCAGAGTCGGTCCGCGATCTCCACCTTGGCCGCGGGCGTCAGGATGCCGGTGGGATCCAGCGGCTCCGTGAAGGGCACGGCGGGGAAGCGCGAGCCGTGCGCCGCGTGCGCGCCCCACCCCGTCAGCCGTTCGACGAAGAACGAGGGCGACAGAGAGACGACCGCGCAGTACTCCCCTCGGTCCCTGATCTCGGCCCAGGTCTCCCTGATCCGCAGGAGCCACGGCGCTCCCACGAAGGCCGCGTCGACATGCGCCTCGGTCAGCTCCGCCCAGAGGAGACGCACCCGGCGGGCGTACTCCGCGGGCTCGACGCGTCGCATCGCGAAGTCCCGCTCCAACTCGGCTATTTCGCGGTCCAGCCCCAGTTGCCGGGATATCTCTACCGGGGCAGCCGAGCCATGCAGCAGTGTTCCGTCGAGGTCGAAGAGATGCAGTCGCGTCATGTGTGCCGAGGCTAGAGCCTGTCACCCGATGACCGATGCTCGGCGTTTCACGTGAAACATCTGTCCACGCGCTGTACGGACCGGCACGACATGGCCAAAAGAACGTGCGTCCGACCGCAAACCGGTGGACGTCAGGGGCACCGGTCGGACAGCCTGACCTGCGTGCCGACTCCTTCCCCCGCTGATCTGCCCATCCGCCGTCTGACGCACCGCGATCTCACCGCCTGCGCCGACCTGTCCGAGAACCGGGGCTGGCCCCGCGAAGAGCACAAGTGGGGCCTCCTCCTCACAGCCGGGAAGGGCTACGGCATCGATGACCCCGGCGGCGGGCTGGTCGCCGCATGTGTCGTCACCGAGTACGGGCCGTACGGAAACCCCGACTTGGGCGCCATCGGCATGGTGCTGGTCGCCGAGCGGCACGCCCGTCAGGGCATCGGACGGCGGCTGATGCAGTACGTCATCGCCGCGATGGGCACCACTCCACTGACGCTGCACGCGACCCCGTACGGCCGTCCGCTCTATGAGGAACTCGGCTTCAAGGTGACCGGAAAGGCCGAGATGGTGCGCGGGCGCTTCACACCGCACGGTCCTGAGTCAGAGGTCGGCACACGGGCGGCCACGGCCGAGGATCTCGCCAGGATCATCCGGCTGGACGAGGAGGTGTTCGGTACCGACCGCACGCACATCATCACCAGGCTGCCCGCCTTCGCCGACCAGTTGCGCGTCGCCGAGGAGAACGGCCGGATCATCGGCTACGCGGCGGCCTGGCCCACCACGGACACCCAGGTCGTCGGCCCGCTGATCGCCCGCGACACGGCGACGGCGAAGGCACTCCTCGCCTCACTCGCCGTGCGCACCGACCGCCCGCTGCGAACGGACATCGACGTACGACACGAGGAACTGCTGGCGTGGGTGAAAGAGCGCGGGCTGGCACCCCTGAGCTTCAACGCGGTGATGACGTACGGGATCTCGGAACTGCCGGGCGACTGGACGCGACGGTTCGCGCCACTGACGGTGGCGGCGGGCTGACGACCGCGGCGAGACGGGGACCTGCCCGCGTACATAGGCTGCGGCCATGGGAGATCTTGAGATACGGCCCGTGACGGCGGAGGACATTCCCGCGGTCGTCGGCATGCTCGCCGACGACCCGCTGGGCGCGCAGCGCGAATCGCCGGACGACCTGACCCCGTACTACATCGCGCTGAACCGTCTCGCCGCAGACCCGAACCAGCACCTGGTCGTAGCGGTCCGCGAGGGCCAGGTGGTCGGCACGCTGCAGCTCACGATCGTTCCCGGGCTGTCTCGCAAGGGCGCGACCCGGTCGATCATCGAGGGTGTGCGTGTCCACGCCGCCGAACGCGGGAGCGGCCTGGGCACGCAGCTCATCGAGTGGGCTATCGACACATCACGCCGCGAGAACTGCCAGTTGGTCCAGCTGACGTCGGACGCCACTCGCACGGAAGCCCATCGTTTCTACGAGCGGCTCGGTTTCACGCCTTCGCACGTGGGCTTCAAGCTCCAGCTCTGACCGGGAAAGCGTCATGTTTCACGTGAAACATGACGCTTTCCCGTGTCCGACGCCTAACTGATCCCGCGCCACCCGTCCGGATCCACCCCACCCGGCACAGAAGCCCCCTCCTCGTACGGCTGACGCACGAAGACGAACGAGCCGAGGTCCAGGTGGTCCACGGTCCTGTTCGGCCGCCGTACGGCCCGCAGAAGCTCTCCGGCGAAGTAGCCGTCGAGACCCGTCCACGTGCCGTCGCCGTTCGCCTGGAAGCGCGAGCGGCGGCCGATGCCGGTCAAGGGCCCCAGTGAGACGCCCCCGTCGACCGACAGCCGCAGGACATACGGGGTGGTCCCCCAGTACCACTGGCCCGTCAACTCCAGTACAGAGCTGTCGGCTTCGGGCAACGGTCGCCACGGCTCGGGAATCCGCGGCTCGGCCTCCGCGACGATCCTCACCAGGTCGGCGGCGACCGCGGACACCAGTGGACCGGAGGTGCAGTTGGCCAGGACGACAGCCGCGAGGTCGTCCGCCACGCCGATGGTGAGGCTCGCCAGGAAGCCAGGCAGCGATCCGCCGTGCCCCACCAGCATCCGGCCGTCCCGGTACTGAACCTGCATACCGAGGCCGTACGCCGAACCTGCGGCCACGTCCGCCTCCTCGGGCGGAGCAGCCGGTGTACGCATCTCCGCAACGGACGCGGCGCTCAGCACCCGGTCGTCTCCCTCGGCGAGGAAGACGGCGAAGCGCGCCAAGTCCCCTGCGGTGGACCAGAGCTGACCGGCGGGCGCCATCCGCCCGAGGTCCTCGATCGGCTCCGGCAGCAGGACATCGGCCCAGGGATGCACCGCCCATCCGCCCGCGTGCGGTGCCTGCGGCTGCCCGCTGGTCCGCTCCAGCCCCAGGGGTTCGAGCACCTCACGCCGCAGCACGTCCTCCCACGGAGCACCGCGCAACTCCTCGACCAGCGCGCCGAGCAGGCTGTATCCGGGGTTCGAGTAGTGGTGGCGCCGGCCCACGGGATGCAGGACCGGCCGCTCCCCGAGGACGTCGGCCAGCTCGGGCCGCAGCGATCCGGGCGTCCGCTCCCACCAGGGAGCGGGCGACTCGGCCGCCAACCCACCGGTGTGCGCGAGCAGTTCGGCGATGGTGGCCTCCCCCGCGCCGGTACCCGGCAGATGCTTCTCCAGCGGGTCGACGAGATCGAGCAGCCCCTCGTCGCGCAGCCGCATCACCAGTACGGCGGTGAAGGTCTTGGTGATCGAACCGATCCGGTACTGCACGTCGGCGTCGGGCACCTGGCCGTCAACCGAGCTGCGCGCCCCCGTCCATACCGTCTCCCCGCCCCGCACCACCGCCGCGACCAACGACGGTGCCCGCCCCTCACTCTGGGCCACAGCGATCCGGTGCAGCAACGCCCGCCGCGTACCGGGAAGAAGTTCGTCCTGAGGTGTTGTCATGGGGGCAAGTCCATCGGCCGGGCCGCGCTGCGTCGAGCGCATTTCTCCTCTGTCGCCGGGCCCCCTGCACCGGCCCTACGTCTGGGCCATGTCCACGAACCGCGAATAGTGGCCCTGGAAGGCGACCGTGATCGTCGCCGTCGGGCCGTTTCGGTGCTTGCCGACGATGATGTCCGCCTCGCCCGCGCGCGGTGACTCCTTCTCGTACGCGTCCTCGCGGTGCAGCAGGATCACCATGTCCGCGTCCTGCTCGATCGAGCCGGACTCACGCAGGTCGGAGACCATGGGCTTCTTGTCCGTGCGCTGCTCGGGGCCACGGTTCAGCTGCGAGAGCGCGATCACCGGGAGCTCCAGCTCCTTGGCCAGGAGCTTCAGGTTTCGCGACATGTCGGAGACCTCCTGCTGGCGGCTCTCGGAACGCTTGCCGCCGGACTGCATCAGCTGGAGGTAGTCGATGACCACGAGCTTCAGGTCGGCGCGCTGCTTGAGGCGGCGGCACTTGGCGCGGATCTCCATCATCGACAGGTTCGGGGAGTCGTCGATGTACAGCGGCGCGGCCGAGACGTCCGGCATCCGGCGGGCGAGCCGGGTCCAGTCGTCGTCGGTCAACGTGCCGGAGCGCATGTGGTGGAGGGCCACGCGTGCCTCGGCGGACAGCAGACGCATGGCGATCTCGTTGCGGCCCATTTCGAGGGAGAAGATCACGCTCGGCATGTTGTGCTTGATCGAACAGGCACGGGCGAAGTCCAGCGCCAGCGTCGACTTACCCATGGCGGGACGAGCCGCGATGATGATCATCTGTCCGGGGTGCAGACCGTTGGTGAGCTGGTCGAGGTCGGTGAACCCGGTGGGCACACCGGTCATCTCCCCCGAGCGCGAGCCGATCGCCTCGATCTCGTCGAGCGCGCCCTCCATGATGTCGCCGAGCGGCAGATAGTCCTCGGTGGTGCGCTGCTCGGTGACCGCGTAGATCTCTGCCTGGGCGCTGTTGACGATCTCGTCGACGTCCCCGTCGGCCGCGTATCCCATCTGGGTGATGCGGGTCCCGGCCTCGACCAGACGCCGCAGGACCGCGCGCTCGTGCACGATCTCCGCGTAGTACTCGGCGTTGGCCGCTGTCGGCACCGTCTGTACCAGCGCGTGCAGATAGGGTGCGCCGCCGACCTTGGTGATCTCGCCGCGTCTGGTGAGTTCGGCCGCGACCGTGATGGGGTCGGCCGGCTCGCCCTTCGCGTAGAGGTCAAGGATCGCCCCGTAGACGATCTCGTGCGCGGGCCGGTAGAAGTCATGGCCCTTGAGGACCTCGACGACGTCGGCGATCGCGTCCTTGGACAGGAGCATGCCGCCGAGGACGGACTGTTCGGCGTCGAGATCCTGCGGTGGTACCCGCTCGAAGGACGTGCCCTCGCTCTCCCACGCGCCGTTCTCTCGGCCGCGGTCGTGCTGTTCGTCGCGACTCCGGCCCCCTTCGCGGCGCTGCCGGGAGGCGGGCAGACGATCACTGGGACCGCTGTCGGCCCACGGGTCGTCCAAGGGCTCGGAAATACTCACCGAGCCACCTCCTCCCGTCCGCCGAGCGGACCTCGCCGTGCCTCTCTGTTCTACGGCACGGCACTGACAAATAAGAGGCCCAACTCCGGTTCTGGCGCGTCGGTTTTGTGACGTTTCCGAGGCCGAGGGAAGGGAGTGGGCGCCGCACCACCGTAGGCCCGTCGGCACCGTCAGCCAATCTGGTTATCCACAGGCCATGTGGACGACGGCCCGGATGCTGTGGAGAACTCGGCAAAACCTGTGCACGACCCGGTGGACAGCCCTGTGAACAAGCTTTCGCGACTTCCAACAAACAGCTTCTGACCAGTACGTTTCCCATCCACCGGCTGTGCAGAAGAAAAAGTTTCCCCATTGGGCCAAGATCTCCGCGAACGGCACGTGGCAGCGCGCGCCCCAGGAGGAGAGGTAATAGTCACAACCGCATTGCATCTCTTACCTGTGGAAGATTAGATTGGTGGTCATGACACAGGCTCCAACTGCACCCAGGGCGACCCGACGCCGGCACGACCGAGAGATCGTCGCACTCGCCGTCCCCGCCTTCGGCGCACTCGTCGCCGAGCCTCTCTTCGTCATCGCCGACAGCGCGATCATCGGCCACCTCGGCACAGCTCAACTCGCCGGACTCGGCATCGCCTCCGCCCTCCTCACCACAGCCGTCAGCGTCTTCGTCTTCCTCGCGTACGCCACCACGGCCGCCGTCGCCCGACGCGTCGGGGCGGGTGATCTCCAAGCCGCCATACGCCAGGGCGTGGACGGCATCTGGCTCGCCCTGCTGCTCGGCGCCGCCGTCATCGCCGTCGTCCTGCCCTCGGCACCCGCACTCGTGGACCTCTTCGGCGCCTCGGACACCGCGGCCCCGTACGCGGTCACCTATCTGCGGATCTCGGCGCTCGGCATCCCGGCCATGCTCGTCGTCCTCGCATCCACCGGCGTTCTGCGCGGACTCCAGGACACCAAGACCCCGCTGTACGTGGCCATCGCGGGCTTCGTCGCCAACGCCGCCCTGAACGCAGGCCTCGTCTACGGCGCGGACCTCGGCATCGCCGGTTCCGCCTGGGGCACCGTCATCGCGCAGTGGGGCATGGCAGCGGCCTATCTCACGGTCGTCGTCCGCGGTGCCCGGCGGCACGGCGCCTCAGTGCGCCCCGACACCAAGGGGATACGGGCCTCCGCCCAGGCGGGCGCACCCCTTCTTGTCCGCACGCTGTCCCTGCGGGCGATCCTGATGATCGCCACGGCCGTCGCCGCGCGGCTCGGGGACGCGGACGTCGCCGCACACCAGATCATTCTGTCCTTGTGGAGCCTCCTCGCCTTCGCGCTCGACGCGATCGCCATCGCAGGGCAGGCCATCATCGGGCGTTATCTCGGCGCGAACGACACCCAGGGTGCCCGCGAAGCCTCCCGCCGCATGGTCGAGTGGGGCATCGCCACGGGAGTCGTGCTCGGCCTGCTGGTGATCGTCAGCCGTCCGCTGTTCCTGCCGCTGTTCACCAGTGACTCCGTGGTCAAGGACGCCGCGTTGCCGGCCCTGCTCGTGGTCGCGCTGGCACAACCGATCTGCGGGATCGTCTACGTCCTCGACGGCGTACTGATGGGCGCGGGCGACGGTCCCTATCTGGCCCGGGCGATGCTGGTCACACTCGCTGCCTTCACACCGGTGGCCCTGCTCGTGCCGACTCTCGGTGGCGGCCTCACCGCCGTCTGGGGAGCGATGACGCTCATGATGGCCGTCCGCATGCTGACCCTGTGGCTGCGAGCCCGCTCGGGCCGCTGGATGGTCACGGGCGCGACCCGCTGAGACCGCCTCGGCTCCCTGTTTCACGTGAAACATCGACCGGATTCCTGCTGTTTCACGTGAAACATCGGGTGCGCCCAGCTCAAACAGAAGGGCCGCACCCCGGAGGGTGCGGCCCCACAACTGCTCAGTGAGCGCTGGGCTCAGGCAGCGACGACCTCGATGTTGACCTTGGCGGCAACCTCGGGGTGCAGGCGCACCGACGTCTCGTGGGCGCCGAGCGTCTTGATCGGGGAGCCCAGCTCGATGCGGCGCTTGTCGACCTCGGGGCCACCGGAAGCCTTGATCGCCGTGGCGATGTCGGCCGGGGTGACGGAACCGAAGAGACGACCGGCGTCGCCGGAGCGGACGGCCAGACGGACCTTGACGCCTTCGAGGCGGGCCTTGATGTCGTTGGCCTGCTCGATGGTCTGGATCTCGTGGATCTTGCGAGCGCGACGAATCTGCTCGACGTCCTTCTCGCCACCCTTGGTCCAGCGGATCGCGAAGTTCCGCGGGATCAGGTAGTTGCGAGCGTAGCCGTCCTTGACGTCGACGACGTCGCCCGCGGCACCGAGGCCGGAGACCTCGTGGGTCAGGATGATCTTCATTAGTCGGTCACCCTTCCCTTATCGCGCGGTGGACGTGTAGGGCAGCAGCGCCATCTCACGGCTGTTCTTGACGGCCGTGGCGACGTCACGCTGGTGCTGCGTGCAGTTGCCGGTCACGCGGCGGGCACGGATCTTGCCGCGGTCGGAAATGAACTTCCGCAGCATGTTCGTGTCCTTGTAGTCCACGTACTGGACCTTGTCCTTGCAGAAAGCGCAGACCTTCTTCTTAGGCTTGCGCACAGGCGGCTTCGCCATGGTGTTTCTCCTGTGTGATCAAGAAGTGTGGGTACGACCCGCCCTCGGCCCGAAGGCCTAGAAGGGGGGCTCGTCCGAGTAGCCGCCGCCACCGCCACCGCTGGCGCCGCCGGAGTTTCCACCCCAGCCGCCACCGCCGCCGCCCTGGTTGCCACCGGCGGGAGCGCCGGTCGCCCAGGGGTCGTCGGCCGGAGCGCCGCCGCCCTGCGGAGCGCCACCGGGGTTTCCACCCCAGCCGCCGCCCTGCTGGCCGCCACCGCCACCGCCGCCGTAACCGCCCTGGCCACCGCGGCCGGCACCGCCGGCGGTCTTGGTGACCTTGGCCGTGGCACTGCGCAGGCTGGCGCCGACTTCCTCGACGTCCAGCTCGTAGACCGTGCGCTTGACGCCCTCACGGTCCTCGTAGGACCGCTGCTTCAGCCGGCCCTGCACGATGACGCGCATGCCTCGCTGGAGCGACTCCGCGACGTTCTCCGCCGCCTGACGCCAGACCGAGCAGGTCAGGAACAGGCTTTCGCCGTCCTTCCACTCGTTCGTCTGACGGTCGAACGTGCGGGGCGTGGACGCGACACGGAACTTCGCGACCGCCGCACCGGAGGGGGTGAAGCGCAGCTCGGGGTCGTCGACAAGATTGCCGACGACCGTGATGACGGTCTCGCCTGCCATAGGGGAACCTCTCGGCGGGTTTGCTGCTGGCTGCTTTTGGTGCTGCTACTCGAATTCCCGGGATCAGCTGAGCGGGAGGCTCAGTGGGTCTCGGGGCGGAGGACCTTGGTCCGGAGGACCGACTCGTTCAGGTTCATCTGGCGGTCGAGCTCCTTGACGATCGCGGGCTCAGCCTGCAGATCGATGACCGAGTAGATGCCCTCGGGCTTCTTCTTGATCTCGTACGAGAGACGACGACGGCCCCAGGTGTCGACCTTCTCCACCTTTCCGTTGCCCTCACGGACGACGGAGAGGAAGTTCTCGATCAGAGGGGCGACAGCGCGCTCCTCCAGCTCGGGGTCGAGGATGACCATCACTTCGTAGTGACGCATGTGGAACCCACCTCCTTTGGACTCAGCGGCCACGGTCGTTCCGTGGCAGGAGGGTTGTTGATGCGTACGCAACGGTATCCGCGGCCACTGACAATCGGAGTCCCCGGAAGGGATTCCTCGTCATGGCCAGGGCAGACACCGGTGCAGACGGTACAGAGTACCCGCACAGCGGCTTCCGGTTGAAATCAGCCCCCTGTGGCCGTCAATCTGTACACATCGGGTGTGTATGGCGCTACGATGCGCCGCCTTCCGCAGGAGGTGCCACATGGCACAGGCATTGCGACCCAACACCGCCGGATCCCTCTTCGCCACCGACGGCAAGCCCCATCCGCTCCAGGACAGCCTCCTCGCTGTGACCCTGGTGCTCGGGGTGACGGCCTTCGTCACGGCGATGTTCCACAGTCTGCATCTGCTCAGTTCCTGGACCGGCCTGGTGGGGATCCTCACCGGCGCGTACGGACAGTTCGTCTCGGAGACGACCCGTGAACGCTTCGGGCTGATCCTGGGCCTCGGCGCCGCAGCGGTCGGCTTCTTCCTCGGCATGGCGCACGGCGGCCTCTTCGGCGGCGTGATCGGCTGACGCGGACCGTGTACCTGTGCCCCAGCCGACGCAGGGCCGGGGCACAGGTGGCATACGGCCAGACGAGGCGCTCGCAGGGCGCAGTAGGCTTCGGCGCGAGAGCCGGAGCCCCTGTACCCATGGGGACACACCAGCCCGAGGAGCGCCCCGAATGAGCCTGACCCTGAGGACGATCAGCCGAGAGCAGCATCTGGCGTACATCCAGAGCCTGCCGTCGGCGAGCCACATGCAGGTTCCGGCCTGGGCCGACGTCAAGGCGGAGTGGCGCTCCGAGAACCTCGGGTGGTTCGACGACCGGACCGGCGAGATCGTCGGCGCGGGTCTTGTGCTGTACCGCCAGCTGCCCAAGATCAAGCGGTATCTCGCGTATCTGCCCGAGGGCCCGGTCATCAACTGGTTCGCGCCGAATCTCGACGACTGGATCCAGCCGATGCTGGCCCACCTGAAGCAGCAGGGCGCCTTCTCCGTGAAGATGGGCCCGCCGGTGATCATCCGGCGCTGGGACGCCCCGTCCATCAAGGCGGGCATCCAGAGCCCGGACGTGAAGCGGCTGCGCGACATCGAGGCCGACTTCATCGAGCCGCGCGCCTTCGAGGTCGCCGACAAGCTGCGCCGTATGGGCTGGCAGCAGGGTGAGGACGGCGGGGCCGGCTTCGGCGACGTACAGCCTCGCTACGTCTACCAGGTGCCGCTGGCGAACCGTTCGCTGGAAGAGGTCCACCAGAACTTCAACCAGCTGTGGCGCCGCAACATCAAGAAGGCCGAGAAGTCCGGTGTCGAGGTCGTCCAGGGCGGTTACCACGACCTGGAGGAGTGGCAGCGGCTGTACGAGATCACGGCGGTGCGCGACCACTTCCGGCCCCGCCCGCTGTCGTACTTCCAGCGCATGTGGACGGCCCTCAACACCGAGGACCCCAACCGCATGCGGCTCTACTTCGCCCGCCACAACGGAGTGAACCTGTCGGCGGCGACGATGCTGATCGTCGGTGGGCACGTCTGGTACTCGTACGGCGCCTCGGACAACATCGGCCGTGAGGTCCGTCCCTCGAACGCCATGCAGTGGCGGATGCTGCGCGACGCCTACGCCCTGGGCGCCACCGTCTACGACCTGCGCGGCATTTCGGACTCGCTGGACGAGACGGACCACCTCTTCGGTCTGATCCAGTTCAAGGTCGGCACAGGTGGGCAGGCTGCCGAGTATCTCGGCGAGTGGGACTTCCCGCTCAACAAGCTGCTTCACAAGGCGCTCGACATCTACATGTCGCGCCGCTGATGTCCCTGACTTTCCGTTCGTACCCCTGAATAGATCGCAGCCACGAGAAAGGTTCCAGGTCCCGGCCATGGCGCTCACGCTCTACGTCGACACCGCGCGCTGGCGTGCGCACCACAAGCACGTGTCCGAGCAGTTCCCGGGGCTCGTCCCGGTCTGCAAGGGCAACGGCTACGGCTTCGGGCACGAGCGGCTGGCGGAGGAGGCCACGCGGCTGGGCTCGGACGTCCTGGCCGTCGGCACGACGTACGAGGCCGCGCGGACCAAGGACTGGTTCAGCGGCGACCTGCTGGTGCTGACGCCCTTCAGACGGGGCGAGGAGCCCGTACCGCTGCCCGATCGCGTCATCCGCTCGGTGTCGTCGGTGGACGGCGTGCACGGCCTCGTGGGCGCCCGTGTCGTCATCGAGGTCATGTCCTCCATGAAGCGCCACGGTGTGACCGAGCAGGAACTGCCCCAACTGCACGCCGCCATAGAGGACGTACGCCTCGAAGGCTTCGCGATCCACCTGCCGCTGGACCGCACAGACGGTTCGGACGCCGTGGAAGAGGTCATCGGCTGGATGGACCGGCTGCGCGCGGCCCGGCTGCCGCTGCACACGATGTTCGTCAGCCATCTCAAGGCCGAGGACCTCGGGCGGCTTCAGCAGCAGTTCCCGCAGACCCGCTTCCGCGCCCGTATCGGCACCCGGCTGTGGCTGGGGGACCACGAGGCCACGGAGTACCGCGGCGCGGTCCTGGACGTCACCCGTGTGGCCAAGGGCGACCGCTTCGGCTACCGGCAGCAGAAGGCGGCCTCGGACGGCTATCTGGTGGTCGTGGCGGGCGGTACGTCGCACGGCGTGGGCCTGGAGGCCCCCAAGGCGCTGCACGGCGTCATGCCGCGCGCCAAGGGCGTCGCCCGGGCCGGTCTCGCCACCGTCAACCGGAACCTCGCCCCGTTCGTCTGGGGCGGCAAGCAGCGCTGGTTCGCCGAGCCGCCGCACATGCAGGTCTCGATCCTCTTCGTGCCCTCGGACGCCCCGGAGCCGAAGGTCGGCGAGGAGCTGGTGGCCCATCTGCGGCACACGACCACGCAGTTCGACCGGATCGTCGACCGCTGACCGCACAGCTGCGAGTCATGCGAAAGGCCGTACACGGCTGACGAGGTAGGCCGGTAGAATGAAACAACACAGCCCCCAGAACACACAGC
>NZ_JBSFDA010000117.1:0-32288 GCF_053593675.1 Streptomyces sp. NPDC002156
TCCGGCGTTTGAGGACGAGCGCGTTCAGCGCGACAAGGGGGGTCTGGGGGCGCAGCCCCCAGGGATGGGAACGGGTAGGGGCGGCGGGGGCGAAAGCACCCCTCACGGTGACGCCGGTGCCGAGTTCTTCGTGTCCTGGGGGGTCGCCCCCGCGTCGTCCCCGGACGTGGCCAGCCACGTGCCGACCCCGACCGCCGCGACCAGAGCCACCGCAGCGACCCCCAGCGTCACCCGACGCCGCCGCGCCGAAGCCCGATGCCTGGCCGAGCCAGGACGCGGCGCCCCCGCCGGACGCGGCACGCGCGCCGTCCCCAGCGCCCCACCCGCAAGCTCATCCGGCCCAGGCACCCGCATCGACGTATGCGTATCCCGATTCGAGTCCGGCTTCGCCCCCCGCACCAGAGGCACCGCCCCCCTCCGCACCCGCTCCCCCACCGGCACGGCAACCTCGTCGTACACCTCGCCCTGAGAAACCTGCCCCTCGCCCTGGCCCTCCCCCGCGTCCTCCGACTCCGGCTCGTCCACGTCCAGCGGCGGCATCCCCACCAGCAACGGCAACTGCTCCCGCAGCCGCACCCCCAGCTCGGACGCCCGCAGCCGAGACGCCGGCGCCTTCGCCAGGCACTGCACGAGCAGCTGCCACAGCTCCTCGGGGATCCCGGGGAGCGGGACCACCGTCTCCGTCACGTGCCGACGCAGCACCGCGCCCGGGTGGCCGCCGCCGAAGGGCGTGAAGCCGGCGAGCAGCTCGTACAGGACGGTCGCCAGCGCGTAGATGTCGACCGCCGCGCGCGGGGGCAGGCCCTCCACGATCTCGGGGGCGAGGTAGTCCGGCGTACCGATGATCTTCGTGGCCCGGGTCCGGCGCGGTGAGTCGATGAGCTTCGCGACGCCGAAGTCGGTCAGCAGGGCGGGGTGCGAGCCGCCGGGGCCGAGGGGGCCCTGCATGTCCAGCAGGACGTTCTCCGGCTTCACGTCGCGGTGCACGACCCCTGCGGCGTGCGCGGCGGCAAGACCGTCGGCGATGTCGGCCACTATCGCGACCGCGGCCTCGGGTGCGAGGCGGCGCTCCCGGTCGAGCCGGGTGCGCAGGTCCGTACCCCGCACCAGGTCCATGACGAGCGCGAGGTCGTTCCCGTCGACCACCAGGTCCCGTACGGACACGATGTTCGGGTGTTCGAGGCCGAGCAACGCGGTCCGCTCCTGTACGAAGCGTCCGACAAGCTCCTGGTCCGACGCCAGGTCCTCGCGCAACAGCTTGACGGCGACGGGCCCCTCGGGTCCCTCGCCCAGCCACACCGTGCCGGCGCTGCCCCGCCCCAGGATCTGGTTGGCGGTGTACCGGCTGCCGATCTTCCGTGCCAAGACTGCTCCTACAGACGCGTAACACCAGCGGCTATGCCACGGGTCCCCGGGACCCCCAGCCGACGAGACCTCGACCTCAGCCGATAAAACTACGCGTCCGGAGCCGTAACCTTCACCGCCAGGACGGAAATCACCCGCCAGGTGTCGACAAATCCCCAGAGTCGTACCGGAATCACAGTCGGAGCACAGCCCACCTGCTCCTCATTTGCCTCGACTTCCGCCGGATTGCCCGGACCATGGCAGGACACCGCGGCAGGACACCACCACGCGACCGCCGACCGGAGCGCTACTGCACGCGCGCGGGCTAGTTCCCGGCGCCCCCAGGACCCCCGGAACCGCCGGAGCCTCCGCCCAGGTCCCCTATCCACCCGCTGACGGTGTCGATCCAGTCACCGATCTGCTCGAAGAACCCCTTCGTCGACCCGATCCACCCCTGGAGCGGGCTCAGTTCCCAGATCAGCCACGCCGCGATGAACAGGATGACGATCGTGAACAGGCACCCCTTGAGGCAGCCGAGCCCGGGGATCTTCATCGGGTTGGCGCTGCGCCGGCGGGGCTCCCTCGGCTCGCGTGGCGGCCGGCCCTCGGGCTGCTGAGGGCGCTGGGGCCGCTGCGGCTCGGGCGCCGGGGCGGGCGGCGCGTACCGCTGCGGCTGCTGCTGGTGCTGCGGCGGCGCGTACTGCTGGTGCTGGGGCGGCTGGCCCTGTCCGGGCCCCTGCGGGTACCCGTATCCGGGCTGCGGCCCTCGCTGCTGCTGACGCGACGGCGGCTGCTGCTGGTACGGCGGCTGCTGGGGCTGTTGCTGCGGCGGCCGGCCCGGCTGTCGCTGGGGACGGCGGCGCAGGGGGTCCTCGCCGGGGTCCAGGTACTGGACCTGCGTCTGCTCGTTGCGGTCCCGGGCGGCACGCAGCTGGTTCTGCCAGGGGTGCGGCTCCTCGGGGCTGCCAGGGCCCCCTGGCCGGTTCTGCGGCACCGGCGGCATGACGGCCGTGGGGTCCGCGGCGCCGAAGGAACCCGAACCCGCGGGAACGGGCCCCCCGGTGTGCGGCAGCACGCTGGTGGCGGCGTTCGGGTCGTACGCCCCCTGCCCCTGCGCTCCCGCGCCGTGCGGCAGCACCTGGGTCGGGTCGCCCGCCCCGGGCACCGCGGTCGGCGCCGGATCCGGGGCGAGCAGATGGACGACCCCTTCGGCCGCCGCGATCTGCATCGAGTTGGAGTGGACGCCGATGCCCTCGGCGACGACGCGCAGCCCGCGCGCGAGGTTCTCGGCGCTGGGCCGTTCGTCCGGGTTCTTGCGCAGGCAGCGCTCGATGACCGTCCACAGGGGTTCGGGCACGGTCGACGGGCGGCGCGGCTCGGCGTTGAGGTGCTGGTGCAGCACTTCGAGGGCGGACTCGCCGCCGAACGGCGGACGGCCGGTGACCAGCTCGTACAGCAGGATGCCGGCGCCGTAGATGTCGACGGCGGAGGTCTGCGGGCGGCCCTCGGCGGACTCCGGGGCGACGTACGCGGGCGTGCCGACGAACTCGTGGGTGCGGGTGAGGCCCGGGGAGTCGGCGAGGCGGGCAATGCCGAAGTCGGTGAGCATCGGGTGCATCCGGCCGTTGTCCTGCATGAGCAGGACGTTGGCGGGCTTCAGGTCCCGGTGCACGACGCCGTCGGCGTGGCTGACGGCGAGCGCGTCGGCGATCTGGGCGGTGAGGAGGGAGGCGGCGACGGGCGTGAAGGGGCCGTTCTCCCGCAGGTAGCGGTGCAGGTCGGGACCGTCGATGAGGTCCATGACCAGCGCCAGCAGATCGCCCTCGACCACCAGGTCCCGTACCCGGACGATGTTCGGGTGGGTCAGCCGCAGCAGCACGGACCGCTCGCGCAGGAAGCGCATCACGATGTCCGCGTCGTTGGCGAGCTCCTCCTTGAGGACCTTGATCGCCACGGTCTCGCCGGGCTGGCCGGGCACGGCCGCCTCGGCTCCCGCGGTCTCCCTCTGGCGGGCACGCCAGACGGTGCCTGTGGCGCCGCGTCCCAGCGGCTCCTCAAGGAGGTACTTGCTCCCTACCGGCCGCACGTCATGGCTCCCTTGCGTACGTACATCCCGTACACGCATCCCGTACACGGTGTTCCGACCCACTGTAGTGCCGTGTTCCCGGGACCCCCTGGGAACGACCGCCGTCCATGTACGGCTACGTACGGCCTCCCGCACATGTTCGATGGAAAGACGCCCTATTCGGTCGCTTCGGTTGCCGGATCCCGAACGTGACCGATCTCAAACCGATAACCAAACCGATCCGAAACGGACAGCCGCCGCTCACTGGTCAGGCACTTTTGCGGGCAGAGGTGACCATTCAAGATCACTTATGGGTGGGGGGCGGGCGCGTTGTCAGTGGCAGGTGCGAGGATGCCTCCAGTACTGGCCGACGTGCTCGTGTGCGGTGGGGGAAGTCCGCGGTGGTGGGACCCGTGGCGTGGCTTCGTCCTCCTTCCCGGGTGCCCGCGCAGAAGGGACCGCTGACGGCGATGCAGATCCGGCTGACCGTCGTAGACCCGCTGGGGCCGCCCTCGGAGCCGTGGGCGCGTGCCGCGAGCTGCGACGTGCTGGTCACCGCGCCCGCCGGCACGGCGCTCGCCGCGGTCGCCTCGGCCCTGGCCTCGGCGGTCGCGGGCGACGGGGCGTCGATGCCCGAGCGCGGCCGGGACCGCGAGAGCGGCGGCGCGGTGGTGCTGTACGTGGGGGACCAGCGCCTCGACACCCAGCGCTGCACCCTGGGCGAACCCCCACTGGTCGACGGCGCCGTGCTGGCCCTCGGCACCCCCGCGGAGCCCGAGCCGCACCCCGAGGCGGACGAGGCGGCGGCCCAGCTCCATGTGGTGGCGGGACCGGACGCGGGCGGGGTCCATCTGCTGCACGGCGGCCAGATCACCATCGGACGCTCCGCCGACGCCGACGTCCCGCTGGACGACCCGGACGTCTCCCGGCTGCACTGCGCGGTCACGGTCGCGGCGGACGGCCGCATAGCGGTCGCGGACCTCGGCTCCACGAACGGCACGACCCTCTCGGGCGCCCGCCTCGGCTCCCGCCCGGTCCGCCTCGCACCGGGCGCCCTGCTGCGCATCGGCGAGTCGGCCCTGCGGCTGACACCGCCCGGCGACGCGGCCACGCGCGTGGGCACGACGCCGGACGGCGAGGGCCATGTCCGCGTGAGCGTCACCCCGGGAAGTACGAGGACCCCGGGCCGTCCGTCGGTCGACGCCGCCCAGGAGGCCGACGAGGACACCCGCGACCGGCGGCCGTCCCAGGCATACACCGCGAACTCCGCGCGCGTGCGGCCCGGCGGCACGGCGAAGCCGCCCTCCGGGGAGACCCATCACGCCTACGGTTCGGCGAGCTGGGGAGCGGCCGGGAGCGTGCCCGAGTCACGCGGTGCGCGGGGCCCGGCGGAGGCGGCACAGCCGCTGGTCCCGGGACAGGGGCGGGCACCAAGGATCGAGACCCGGGGCACGGCGGGTACGGGCAGGGTTCCGGGCGGTGCCGGGGAGACCCACGGCGCCGGTTTCTCCGTACCGGGACAGGCATCCGGGGCCAGGGCGGTACCGCACGCCCGCGCCCACGACGAGGACGACCCCGAAGCGGAGGCGGAGTTCTCCGGGGGCAGCGGGCGCAAAGGGACGCCCCTCCGGGGGACGGACGTTCCGCCGGGAGTCCGCAGCAGGCGCGGTGGGCTCTCCAAGTGGGCGCGGCGGCTGACCGGCGGGCGCGGGGAGCAGGAGACGACCGACGGCGAGGAGTACGAGGACGAGGGCCCGGTGTCCGACCCTGCGGCCCCGGAGTCCACGAGCGCCGCACCACAGGCACCGGCACAGGCACCGGAGAGCTGGCCCGACCCGGCGGCACTGCTGCTGACGGCCCTGGGCCCCGGCCCCCGCCTCTGGGAGCGCGGCCCGGGCCACCCGGAGGCACTCACGGTCCGGCTCGGTACGGCGGACCGCGCGGCCCCCGACGGCTCGGGACTGCTCCCTGCCGTCCCGGTGACCGCCGGGCTGCGTGAGGTCGGGGCGCTGGGGCTGGCCGGCCCGCGCGCGCGGCTCGCGGGGCTGGCCCGCGCGGTGGTGGCCCAGCTGGCCGCGCTGCACTCCCCGGAGGCCCTGGAGATCGTCCTGATCAGCGCGGACCGCTCGCGCACCCCCGAGGAGCGCACCGCGGAGTGGTCCTGGCTCGGCTGGCTCCCGCATCTGCGCCCCGGGCACGGCCAGGACTGCCGACTCCTTCTCGCCTACGACCGCGAACAGGCCACGGCCCGCACGGACGAACTCCTGCGCCGCCTGGAGGACCACGACACGGAGACGGCGGCGAAGACCCTCGCCCACGGCGGCGGAGAACCGGACCACAGTGGTTCGGAGGGTGCCCGACGGCCCTCCTGGGCCCGGGACGACGACCCTGACGAGTCGTCGGGGGCGGGCGGTTTCGCGGGGCCGTACACCGTGGTCGTCGTGGACGGCGATCCGGGCGGTGCGGCGGTCCGGGAGGCCGTCGCGCGGCTGGCGCACGAAGGACCACGCGCCGGGATACACATCGTGTGCCTCGCGGAGACGGAGGCCGCGTCGCCCGTGTCGCCGGTGACGGAGACGTACGAGGCGGCGTGCGCGGCCTCGCCGCCGTTCCGCGAGTGCGGGGCGGTGGCACTGCTCGGCGGTGACGTGGCCACGGCGCTGCATGTGATGCGGGTGGCACGGGCGGGGGCGAGCGCACCTGGGCGGCCGGACCCCGCCGAGGCGGACCTCGGCGGTCGCGCCGGGCTCGTCGGGCAGGGTTCCGTCGCCGCCGTGGACGCCGTGTCGCTGGCCTGGGCCGAGCGGTTCGGACGGGCGCTGGCCCCGCTGCGCACCGACGGTGCGTCCGGGGGACGACAGCAGCGGGTCTCCGCGCCCTTGCCACAAGCAGCGCGGCTGCTCGACGAGTTGGGGCTCGCCCGGGCCACCCCGGCGTCCCTGATGGCCCGCTGGGCGGACGCGGCCGACGACACCGAGACGCTCGGCGGCCGGGCCTGGGCCGTCCTGGGCGCCGGCCCGCGCGGGCCGGTGGGCGTGGACCTCGCGGCCGAGGGGCCGCACCTGCTGATCGAGGGCCCGCCCGGCAGTGGCCGTACGGAGCTGCTGCGGGCGGTCGTCGCGTCGCTGGCCGCCGCCGAGCGGCCCGACCGGCTGGGCATCGTGCTGATGGACGGCCGGGACGGCACCGGCGGGAGCGCGCCGCACGGGGAGGGGCTGCGGGTGTGCACCGACCTTCCGCATGTCACCACTCACCTCACGGCCAACGATCCCGTCCGTATGCGGGAGTTCGCCCAGTCGCTCAGCGCCGAGCTGAAGCGGCGGGCCGAGCTGCTCGGGCGGGTCGGCTTCGGCGAGTGGCACACCGGGCGCGAGCTGTCCGGCCGGATCGGCCCGCAGCGGTCGGGATCGGGCTCGGGCGCACAGAGCTCGGCGGGCACGGGAGAAGGCGCCGGGGACCTCGACACGCCGCCGAGTTCGACGTTGCGGTTGCGTCCGGCGGCGAGCCGGCGGCGTACGGAGACTCCGCCGCTGGCCCGGCTGGTGGTGGTCGTGGACGATCTGGACGCGTTGGTGTCGCCGCCGTTGGGGTCGCCGGGGCGGCCGTCGGCGGGGTCTGTGGTGCGGGCGTTGGAGGCGGTGGCCCGGGAGGGTGAGCGGCTCGGGGTGCATCTGGTGGCCGCGGCGGGGTTCGGTGGGCGTACGGCGGAGACGGAGCTGGCCCGGGGGGCCGCGCTGCGGGTCGTGCTGGACGCGCCTGCGCCGGGGCCGGACGAGCCCGCGGCGGGGCGGGGCCGGTTGAGCGGGCCGGACGGTCGGAGCATCCCCTTCCAGGGCGGCCGGGTGACGGGGCGCATCCCCCGCACGGCGACGCTGCGCCCGACGGTCGCCACGCTGGACTGGCAGCGCATGGGCGACCCGCCGACCCGCCGCCCGGTCCGCGAACTGGGCAACGGGCCCACGGATCTGGCGCTGCTGGCGAGCGCGCTGGAACGAGCGGCGCGGTCGGTGTCGGCGACGGAGGTTCCGTCGCTGCTGTGAGCGGGGCGGGCTTTCTTCGCCCCCGCCGCCCCTACCCGTCCCATCCTTCTGGGGGCTGCGCCCCCAGACCCCCGCTACCTTGTCCTCAAACGCAGGACGGGCTGAGTAGATCACCCCACCCGGCGATCGAAGACAAGGCCGATCCAGCACAGCCATTGCTCCCCGCCCGGGGCATCTCAGCCCGTCCGGCGTTTGAGGACGAGGCCGTTCAGGCCGATGGCGGGGGTCTGGGGGCGGAGCCCCCAGGGATGGGACGGGTAGGGGCGGCGGGGGCGAGGAGCAAGGACACGACGCGGTCACGATCACCCGCTTGACAGCGCAGGCGCACTTGCCGACCCCAACGACCCGGCGTAGACCAGAGCCCACGGGACAGCGCCGAACACGTTCAACGCCGAACGACGAACGGGGCAGACATGCGCAGCAACCTTCGTACACGCACCACCCTGACCGCCCTCACCGCCACAGCCCTCACCCTCACCCTCTCCCTGACCGCCTGCGGCGGCTCCGACGACGACAGCCCGGGCGGGACAAGCACCAGCACCGGAACCGGGACCGGGGACGACTCCGCCTCCGTCCAACTTCCCAAGCTCAACGGCCAGACGCTCGAAGTCGCCGCCGTCTGGACCGGACCCGAGCAGGAGAACTTCACCAAGGTCCTGGACGAGTTCGAGAAGCGCACCGGCGCGAAGGTCAACTTCGTACCGACCGGCAACAACACCTCCACTTTCCTAGGTACGAAGATCGAGGGCGGCCAGCCCCCGGACGTCGCGTTCCTGCCGCAGGTCGGCGTCCTGCACCAGTTCGCCGAGAAGGGCTGGATCAAGCCGCTCGGCACGGACGCCCAGGCCCAGCTCGACAAGAACTTCTCCGCCGGCTGGAAGGACCTCGGCGCCTTCGAGGGCAAGCAGTACGGGATCTACGTCAAAGCCGCCAACAAGTCCCTCGTCTGGTACAACACCGCCGCGTTCGAGGCGGCGGGCCTCACCGACACCCCCACCACCTGGAAGGACTTCATCGCCACCGCCCAGACGCTCTCCGACGCCGGCTCCCCCGCCGTGTCCATCGGCGGCGCCGACGGCTGGACCCTCACCGACTGGTTCGAGAACGTCTATCTGTCGCAGGCCGGGCCCGAGAAGTACGACCAGCTCGCCCAGCACGAGATCAAGTGGACCGACCCCTCCGTCAAGGACGCCCTGACCACGCTCGCCGAGCTGTGGGGCCAGGACGACCTCCTCGCGGGCGGGCGTTCCGGCGCGCTGGCGACCGAGTTCCCGAAGTCGGTCACCCAGACCTTCTCCGGTGACACCCCGGCGGCGATGGTCTTCGAGGGCGACTTCGTGGCCGCCAACATCAACGCGGACACCAAGGCGAAGATCGGCACGGATGCGAAAGTCTTCCCGTTCCCCGCAGTTGGCGACCAAGCGCCCGTCGTCAGCGGCGGCGACGTGGCCGTGGCCCTCAAGGACGGCGCGGGCGCCCAGGCCCTGCTGACGTTCCTCGGCTCGACCGACGCGGCCGAGATCTGGGCGGCCCAGGGCGGCTTCCTCTCCCCCAGCAAGACCATGGACCAGGCCAGCTACAAGGACGACGTCACCCGGGACATCGCCAAGGCCCTCATCGCGGCCGGCGACGACTTCCGCTTCGACATGTCCGACCAGGCCCCGGCCGCCTTCGGCGGTACCCAGGGCGTCGGCGAGTGGAAGGACCTCCAGGACTTCCTGAAGAACCCGAAGGACGTCGCGGGCACCCAGCAGAAACTCGAGGCCGACGCCGCCAAGGCGTACAAGAACAGCTGACGGCGCCGGGATGACGTCCACAGAGAACAAGCCCGAACCCGAAGCCCCTGGAACCCCCGGAACCCCCACCCGTCCTCCCAGAAGCGTCACCGGCACCCGCTGGTGGGTAGCCGGCGTCTTCCTCCTGCCCGCCCTGATCCTGCTCGGCTCGCTCGTCGTCTACCCCATCGGCTACTCGGTCTGGCGCAGCCTCTACGACGCCGACGGCTCCGGCTTCGTCGGCCTGGAGAACTACGGCGACATCTTCACGAACGACGCCACGCTGACCGCCGTACGCAACACGGCAATCTGGGTGGCCGTCGCGCCCGCCCTCGTCACCGCGCTCGGTCTGATCTTCGCGGTGCTGACCGAGCGGGTGCGCTGGGGTACGGCGTTCAAGCTGGTCGTCTTCATGCCGATGGCGATCTCGATGCTCGCGGCGGGCATCATCTTCCGCCTCGTCTACGAGCAGGACCCGGACCAGGGCGTCGCCAACGCGATCGTGACGTCCGTGCACGACGCCTTCGTGGACTCCTCCGTCTATCCGAAGGCCCGCCCGAACGCCCAGGCCAGCGATCTGAAGTCGTCCGGCGGGGGCTCGTTCACCTCCACCGGGACCGTCAGCCCGGGCACCCCGGCCCTGCTGCCCCTCGTAGGCATCGCCCCGAACAAGCTCCCCGGCACGCCCGAGGACGCGAAGGCCCCGGCCACCTCGGGTTCCGGGATCACCGGCACCGTCTGGCTGGACTTCAAGCTCGGCGGTGGCGGTACGAAGGGGCAGGTCGACCCCGGTGAGAAGGCGCTGAAGGGGGTCAAGGTCGAGGCCGTGAAGGACGGGAAGGTCGTCGCCTCGGCGACCAGCGGCGCCGACGGCACCTTCAGCCTGCCCGCCGATGCCGGCGGGGCCCAGCTGAGGCTGCCCGGCTCGAACTTCGCCGCCGCCTACAACGGGATCGACTGGCTCGGGCCCACCCTCGTCACCCCGGCCATCATCGGCAGCTATGTATGGATGTGGGCCGGGTTCGCCATGGTCCTCATCGCGGCCGGACTCGCGGGCGTCGACCGGAATCTGCTGGAGGCGGCGCGCGTCGACGGCGCCAACGAGTGGCAGGTGTTCCGGCGGGTCACCGTGCCGCTTCTCGCACCCGTCCTCGTGGTCGTTCTCGTCACGCTGATGATCAATGTGATGAAGGTGTTCGACCTCGTCTACATCATCGCCCCGCAGCCCAGCCAGGACGACGCCAACGTCCTCGCGCTCCAGCTGTTCCTGTCGTCGTTCGGCGGTGGCGGCAACTACGGCGTCGGCAGCGCGATCGGCGTCATCCTGCTGCTGCTCGTCCTGCCGGTGATGTTCTTCAATCTCCGTCGACTCAGGAAGGAGCGTCAACGGTGACGGCTCTCGACCCACCCGTGCGCGCCAAGCGCTCCTTCGCCGCCCGCCTGGTCAGCGGCACGGCGGGCGGCGTGATGCGGCTCTTCCTGATCATCGTCGCGCTGATCTGGATGGTGCCGACGTTCGGGCTGCTCATGTCGTCGTTCCGCGACCCGACCGACATCGCCGCCTCCGGGTGGTGGAAGGTGTTCACGGCGCCCGGGCAGCTGACCGCGAAGAGCTACGAGACGCTGCTGGAGAACGACGCGATCACCAGCTCCCTCCTCAACACCGTCTGGATCACGGTCCCGGCGACGCTCCTGGTCGTCCTGATCGGCGCGATGGCCGGATACGCCTTCGCGTGGATGGACTTCAAGGGGCGCGACTGGTGGTTCCTGGTCGTCGTCGCGCTGCTCGTCGTACCCGTGCAGGTGGCGCTGATCCCGCTCTCCGATCTCTTCGGGAAGATCGGGATCTTCGGCGACATCATCGGTGTGGTGCTGTTCCATGTGGGCTTCGGGCTGCCGTTCGCGATCTTCCTGCTGCGGAACTTCTTCGCGGAGATCCCACGCGAACTGCTGGAGGCCGCCCGGCTGGACGGCGCGGGCGAGATCAGGCTGTTCGCCACCGTCGTCATGCCGCTCGCCGCGCCCGCGATCGCGTCCCTGGGGATCTTCCAGTTCCTGTGGGTGTGGAACGACATGCTGGTCGCGCTGGTGTTCTCCGACTCCCAGTCGCAGCCGCTGACGGTCGCGCTCCAGCAGCAGGTACGGCAGTTCGGCAGCAACATCGAGGTGCTGGCGCCGGGCGCGTTCATCTCGATGGTGATTCCGCTGGCCGTGTTCTTCGCGTTCCAGCGGCAGTTCGTGTCGGGGGTGATGGCGGGAGCGGTCAAATAATCAGCGGGGTCACGTAACCACATAAACTGCTCAGTTCATTCGTCCCCCACATGCCGCAATCGGCGTAACCAAGTCACTCCATCGGCCGTTTCCGGGCAGTATGCCCGCGCCGACCCGCCGACCCATGGATGTGTCTTGCCCAGGTTCAGTGTCATCGTCCCCGCGTACAAGGTTCAGGCGTATCTGCAGGAGTGCCTGGAATCGGTGCTCGGCCAGTCGTATCCGGATCTCGAAGTGATCGCCGTCGACGACTGCTCGCCCGACGCCTGCGGTGCGCTCGTCGACGAGTTCGCGGCGCGCGACGCCCGGGTGCGCCCCGTCCATCTGCCGGAGAACGGCGGGGTGGGCGGGGCGCGCAACGCGGGGATCGAGCACGCGACCGGGGACTATCTCGTCTTCGTCGACGGCGACGACACCCTCGCCCCGGACGCGCTGCGGGCCATCGCCGACCGGATCAAGGAGGCGGGCGACGCGGACGTCGTCGTCTACGACCACGCGCACGCCCTCTGGACCGGCGAGACCGTCCGCAGCCCGTTCCTCGGACAGCTCACCGAGCAGGGTCCGGCCCCCTTCCGGCTCGACGACCGCCCGTTGCTGCTCAAGCTGCCGATGGTGGTCTGGAACAAGGCGTACCGGCGGGAGTTCGTCGAGCGCGAGGGCCTCACCTTCCCGTCCGGCGCCTACGCGGACCTCCCCTGGACGGTCCCGGCCCTGCTGGCCGCCGAGTCGGTCGCGACCCTGGACCGGGTCTGCGTACACCACCGCAGGCCACGAAAGACCGCCGACGCCCCCGCCGACACCGTCTCCGGAAGCGGCCACTTCGACATCCATGAGCAGTACGACCGGATCTTCGCGTTCGTCGACGCGCGCCCCGAACTCGCGCACTGGCGGCCGGTGTTGTTCCGCCGGATGGTCGACCAGCTGATGTCGGTACTGGGCCGCCCGGACCGGCTGCCGCGCACCGCCCGTGCCGAGTTCCTGCGCAAGTCCCGTGCCCACTACCGCCGTTACCGCACCAAGGGTGCCGCCGTACCGCTCCACGCCCGGCTCCGGCACCTGCTCGTCCGGACGGGCAGCTACCGCACGTATCGGGCGGTGCGTCTCGCGTCCGCCCTGCGCCGGCACACCACGCGCTTCGTCAAGTCCCTTGCCCGGAGCGTCCGTTCGGCCGCGCTGAAGCTGCACTACCGGGTCCAGCGGCGGCTGCCGCTGCGCGCGGACCGGGCCGTGTTCACCAGTCACTCCGGGCGCGGGTACGGCTGCAATCCGGGCGCCCTGGAATCCGCGTTCCGCTCCTTCGTGCCGGGCATGCGGACGGCGTGGGTCGCCCGGCCCGAGCACCATCACACGCTCCCGACGGCGACCGCCCGGGTCCGGCCCGGCACCGCCGCGTACTGGACGGCGCTGGCCCGCTCCAAGTACCTGGTGAGCAACGTGAGTTGGGAGGAACGGTTCGCGAAGCGGGCCGGGCAGGTGGTGATCCAGACTCAGTACGGAACCCCGCTGAAGCGGATGGGCCTCGACCTCCAGGACCGGCCGGCCGCCGCCCGTGACACCGACTTCACGGCGCTCCTCGCGGACGTCGACACCTGGGACCACTGCCTGTCGGCCAACCGCCACTCCACCCTCGTATTCGAGCGCGTCTTCCCCGGCGACTACGGCACCCTCGAAACCGGGCAGCCCCGCAACGACGTGTTCCAGCAGGCGACTTCGGCGGACGTGACCCGGCTGCGCGAGTCGCTCGGCATCCCGGAGGGCTCGGTCGCGATCCTGTACGCGCCGACCCACCGCGACTACCTCCGCGGCCCGCGCCAGACGCTCGACCTGGAGCGGATCCTGCGCCAACTCGGCCCGCGCTACGTGCTGTTGACCCGCGCCCACCGCATCTACGGCGCCCCGCTGACACACACCTCCGGCGGCCGGCTCATCGACGTGACCGACCATCCGAACGTCGAGTCGCTGTGCCTGGCCTCGGACGCGCTGGTCACCGACTACTCGTCGCTGATGTTCGACTACGCCAACCTGGACCGGCCGATCGTGATCCACGCGGACGACTGGGAGGCGTACGAGGCGGCCCGTGGCACCTACTTCGACCTGCGCGCCTTCCCGCCGGGGGCGATCTCGCGCAGCGAGGACGAGCTGATCGACATCTTCGCGACCGGCCACTGGCGCGGCTCGCGCTCCACGCAGTTGCGGACCGCGTTCCGCGAGCGGTTCTGCCCGTACGACGACGGGCGAGCCGCCGAACGGGTCGTCCGGCGGCTGGTGTTGGGCGAGACGGCCGGGGCGGCGTCGGTCACTCCGCTCGCCGAGCGCCACCCGGTGCCGTCGGCGGCCGCCGCGTTCGGCGGCGCACCGCTCGCGAGCGTGGAGCGTCTTGAGCCGAGCACCGACGTACTGGATGCGGCCGGCGGTACTACTCGATGACGAGGTCGACCTCGATGTTGCCGCGGGTCGCGTTGGAGTACGGGCAGACCTGGTGGGCCTGCTCGACCAGCTTGCGGCCGGTCTCCGCGTCGATGGAGTCGGGCAGCTCGACGCGCAGCGCGACCTTGAGGCCGAAGCCCTCGCCCTGCTTGCCTATGCCGACCTCGGCGGTCACGGCGGCGTCGCTGAGGTCGACCTTGGCACCCCGGCCGACCAGGCCGAGCGCGCTGCCGAAACAGGCGGCGTAACCGGCGGCGAAGAGCTGCTCCGGGTTGGTTCCGGCGCCGTTGCCACCCAGCTCCACCGGCATGGCCAGCGGGAGGTCCACCTTGCCGTCGGAGCTGACGGCGCGGCCCTCGCGGCCGTGCGTGGCGGTGGCGACTGCGGTGTAGATCGCGTCCATGGAACCCGTCCCTCTCATCGAAGTTCTCGTGTCGTCGAAGTTCTCGCGGAGCCCCTTGCGGGGTTCCGTACGGAGATAACTTAAGCACACAATTCAATTGTGCACAACTAGATGACGGGCAAGAGGTATCCTGGAGGCATGTCAGCAACCTCCGCCACCTCCGCCGAGGACTTCCTCCGTCTCGATCAGCAGATCTGCTTCTCCCTGAACGCGGCGTCGCGCGCCTTCAACGGCGTCTACCGCGTGGTCCTCAAGGACCTCGGGCTCACCTACCCGCAGTACCTGGTGATGCTCGTCCTCTGGGAGCACGGCCAGCTGCCCGTGAAGAAGGTCGGCGAGCATCTGCGCCTCGACTCCGGCACGCTGTCGCCGCTGCTCAAGCGGTTGGAGGCGGCCGGTCTTGTCCGGCGTGAGCGCAGTGCGCGGGACGAGCGGTCGGTGGAGGTGCGGGCCACTGAGGAGGGGGTTGCGCTGCGCGAGCGGGCGCTTCAGGTGCCTCGGCGGATTGTGGCGGCGACGAGCTTTGACGTGGAGGAGATTCGGGCGTTGCGGGCGCGGTTGGATGAGCTGACCAACGCTCTCGATGCTGCGGCGCTTGAGGCTTAGTGCTCAGGGTTGTCGGGTTGGTGCGGCGCCGTGGGGGCTGGTCGCGCAGTTCCCCGCGGCCCTAAAAGGGGCGCGTTTGTACAGCCGGAGTGTTACGCCGCTGCCCCTGAACTCCCGGGTCGGTGTGAACTGCTCCTGCACCACCGCCCGTTTGAGTCGGTCGGTCTGGGTTTCCGGGTGCCAGGTCGGGTTCAGGGCGTATGGCTCCGCGACCAGCCACACCTGGTTCAGGCGCGCCAACTGTCGGCGCAGTGTGGCCGGGTCGACCTCGACGCCGTACAGGGTGCCGGAGGTGCGCGCCGACTCGGCGAGGGCCACGTCCCGGATTCCTCTGAAGCCCTTCGGGTACGCCAGGGCCGAGCGGCGGCCGAGGGATGGGAGGAACAGGACCGGGTCGCCGGGGCGCAGTTCGCGGGACGCCAGTGCGGAGGCGGTGGCGAGGTTGGCGCCGCCGCGGTGGGCCATCGTCCGGTCCTGGCGGAGGAGCGGGAGCTGGTGTGCGCAGACCAGGGCCACCGCCAGTGCCCCGGCCGCCGTGACGGTCGCGCGGCGCAGGCTCGGCAGGGCCCGTGCGATGCGGTCGGCTCCGGCGGCGACCAGGAGCGGGGCGCCGGCCAGGGCGTACAGGACGTAGCGGTCGTCGTAGAGCGGCGACCACTGGGAGACCGTCATGAGGATCGCCGGGGGTACGAGGAGCAGCGGGAGGGCTACGGCCGCCAAGGGTGGCTCGGCGCCGGGGCGGGTGGGCCAGGGGCGGCGCAGGGCCACGTACATGAGGATCAGGCAGGGGGCCAGGATCTCGTCCGTCGGGCCGACGAACTGGCGTACGAGGCGGTCGACGCTGGCCTGTCCGGGTGGCCGCAGCCAGGCCACCTGCGCGGACTGGGCGTGCGAGAGCAGTGCCAGTGGGAGCAGCGTCAGCGTCACGGCGCCGGACGCGCACAGCCAGCGCGTCCACATCCGTCGGGGGACGCGGGCCAGCGCGAGGGTCACGGCGTGGGCGAGGAGGAGCAGGACGGCGAACTCGTGGAAGAGACAGGTGACGGCGAGGACCACTCCGTACGGCGTCCAGGAGCTGCCCGCGAGTGCCCGTACGAGCAGCAGCGTCGCGCCTGTCGCACCGGCCGCGACCAGGGCGTACGACCGGCCCTCCTGGGCGTAGTGGCCGACCATCGGTGTGACCGCGTACAGCAGACCGGCCCAGAGGCCGACACGCGGGGAGACCAGCCGGGTACCGAGGGCCGCGACCAGACCGGCGGTCGCGGCGGCGGCGAGGACGGACGGGAGGCGGAGCAGCACCTCGCCGGGGTGGACGGCGAGGACGGGCCGCATGAGCAGGTAGTACAGGCCGTGCACGGCGTCGACCTCGTGCAGCAGCCGCCAGATCTGCGGGACCGTGCGCCGCGCGACCTGGAAGGTGGCGGCCTCGTCACGCCATATGCCGCCCCGGTCGAGCCCCCAGCAGCCGATCGCCAGCATGACGGCCATGGGGATCACGGGGACCGCGACGGCGGCTGTCTTCTTGTCCAGCCCCCTCTTCGTCCCCTTGTTCTTGTTCATCCCCTTGTTCATCGGCCTGTTGATCACGGGATTGATTTTGTGCGATTAGACAACCTTGGGCGGCGATTGGTGCCGGATTGACGTGAATATGGCATCCGTGCGGCTTACGATTCCGGCCGTGACGAGACCCCCGACCAAGAACCGCCACCTCCTCACCCTCGCCGTCGGCTGGGCCGTCTCCCGGGCCCTGATGCTGTGGCTGCTGGTCCACGACGACTTCCCGCTGCTCGGTGGCGGCGGGGTGGCGCGTGAGGTGCAGCGGCTGTATTTCCGCTGGTACGGCGTCCTCACACAGGGCGCCTTCCCCGTGGACGACACGCTGTGGCAGTACCCGCCGGGTGCGGGTCCGGTGCTGCTGTCGCCCGCGCTGCTGCCGCCTCTGACGTACTTCGAGGCGTTCGTGGCGCTCACGCTCGCCACCGACGCCCTGGTCCTGATCGCCCTCACGCGCGCGGGACGGCGTCCCGGGCGTTCCCTGCGCGGTGCCGTCTATTGGACGGCTGGTCTGCCGCTGCTCCTCCAGGTGCCGCTCGCGCGCTACGACGTGCAGGTCACGGCGTTCGCCGTCATCTCCCTGTTGACGTTGTCGCGCTCCCCGCGCGCGTGCGGCGCGTTCGCGGCGCTGGGCGCCCTGGTGAAGGTCTGGCCCGCGCTGGTGCTGGTGGGTCTGCCGAGGGGCCGTACGACCCGGTCGGCGTGGACGTCCGCGACGGTCACGGCGACGGCCGCGCTGGCCGTCCTGGCGGTGGCTTTCAGCGACCCGTTCTCCTTCCTGCGCCAGCAGGGCGGGCGGGGCGTGCAGATCGAGTCGTTCGGCGGTACCGCGCTCTCCCTCGCCACGCGCGCCGGGTGGGAGGGGCGCGTGCGCTACCAGTACGGCGCGATGGAGTTCGTGGGCCCGTACGTGTCGTCCGTGGCCGCGCTGTCCCTCGGCCTGACGGTCGTGGCGTTCGGGCTCCTGCTGCTGTGGCGGGTACGGGCCCGGCACTGGACGGAGGCGACGCCGTTCGACGCGGCGCTGACCGCCGTACTCCTCTTCACGATCACCAGCCGGGTTATCAGCCCGCAGTACATGGTCTGGCTGCTCGGCCTGGCCGCCGTCTGCCTGACCTCGCGGCGCACCAGCCAGCGCCCGGTGGCCTGGCTGCTGCTGGCGGCCACCGCGGTGACCAGCGTCGACTACCCGGCCATGTACGCCGAGGTCATCGAGTGCAGCTGGACGGGCGTGGCGGTGATGGTCGTACGCAACGGCCTGCTGGCAGCGGCGGCGGTCACGTCCTTCGTACGGTTGTGGCGAGCGACCCGCCCGGCCACGATTCCGCACCCTTCACCGCCCGCGTCCGTCGCTTCACTCCCCGAGCGGGAACTAAGTACGCCTTAAGGGGAGTTAGCTGACAAAGCCCGAGCGACCACCCGACCACACGAGGGGACGACCCCATATGACCTGGCTGATCACCGGCGGCGCCGGCTACATCGGGGCGCATGTCGTCCGCGCGATGACCGAGGCGGGCGAGCGGGCCGTGGTGTACGACGACCTGTCCACCGGTATCGCCGAGCGGGTGCCGGACGGCGTGCCGCTGGTCGTCGGCTCGACCCTGGACGGCGAGCGGGTGGCGCGCGCCCTGCGGGACCACGAGGTGACGGGCGTGGTCCATCTGGCGGCGAAGAAGCAGGTGGGCGAGTCGGTGGACCGCCCCCTGCACTACTACCGGGAGAACGTGGAGGGGCTGCGCGTCCTGCTGGAAGCGGTCACGGCGGCCGGGGTCGCCTCGTTCGTGTTCTCGTCGTCGGCTGCTGTGTACGGGATGCCGGACGTGGATCTGGTGACGGAGGAGACGCCGTGCGTGCCGATGAGTCCGTACGGCGAGACGAAGCTGGCGGGTGAGTGGCTGGTCCGCGCGACGGGCCGGGCGACGGGCCTGTCGACGGCGTGCCTGCGCTACTTCAACGTGGCCGGCGCCGCGACCCCGTCCCTGGCGGACGTGGGCGTCTTCAACATCATCCCCATGATCTTCGAACGGCTGACGGCCAACGAACCCCCGCGCGTCTTCGGCGACGACTACCCGACCCCGGACGGCACCTGCGTACGGGACTACATCCACGTGACGGACCTGGCGGAGGCCCATGTGGCGACCGCCCGGGCGCTGGAGGCGACGCCGGGTCGCGCGCTCACCCTCAACATCGGCCGGGGGGAGGGGGTTTCCGTCCGCGAGATGATCGACCGGGTGAACGAGGCGACGGGCCACACCCTGCCCCCGGTCGTGGCCCCGCGCCGCCCGGGCGACCCGGCGAGGGTCGTGGCCTCGGCCGACCGTATCGCCACGGAACTGGGTTGGAAGGCGAAGCACGACGTCCAGGACATGATCACCTCGGCGTGGGAGGGCTGGGTGCGCCTGCACCCGGAGGCGGAGACTACGCCTGGGCCGTAGCGACAAGGAGCGGCTGAAAGAACCCGGTCGCGGCAGGCTCTCCCCAAGTCACCTCGGAGAAGCCGGAGTCGCTGACGAACGCGGCCAACTGCCGCTGCCGAAGCGCCCAGTAGGTGGCCCGCCGCACCCGCACGGCCCACCCCTCCTCCCCTTGCTCCTGCAGCACGAAGTGCTCCAGGTCGTACCGCTCCCCGTCCGCATGCCAGTCCCAGAGCTGGAATCCGACGGCACGCCCGCCCCCGGCCCGGGACACGCTGGGCGGGGTGGCGGCGGGCCGCTCGGCGAGGATCTCGTCGTACGGCCGCGTGCTGACCACCAGCAGCCCGCCGTCCCGCAGCACGCGCCGCATGTCGACGAGAGCGGCACGCACATCCGCCTCGGTGAGCAGATGGGGCAGGGCATTGTCGGCACAGACGACGACATCGAACTGCCCATCCCCGAAGGGCAGTTGCCGCATGTCACCGACAGCGCCCCGCACCCGCACCCCCCGATCGGCGGCCTCCGCCACAGCCCGTCCGACGGCCACCCCACTGACATCGCTCCCGACGACGTCGTACCCCCGCAGCGCCAGCCCGACGGCCTGCGTCCCGATCCCACAGGCGCAGTCGAGCACCGCCCCGGCACCCGCCCCGAGCCGCTCCCTGATGACCCGGTCGAGGGCCGCACCCTGCCGCGCGATGCTGGCGTCCCAGTCGGCGTAGAGGAGGTGGTAGTCGGGGGCGAGTTGGTCGTAGAAGCGGGCGACGGGGGAATCGGCCATGCGGGCAGGCTAGCGAGGGCGGTGTCCAGGGGGCCTACTGGTTGTTCAGATACGCCAGTACCGCCAGCACCCGGCGATGTCCGCTGTCGCTCGGCGGCAGGCCCAGCTTCAGGAACACGTTCCCGATGTGTTTGCTGACCGAGCGTTCCGTGACCACCAGGGTCTTGGCGATCATCGTGTTGTCGTGGCCCTCCGCCATCAGCTTCAGGACCTCACGTTCGCGCGGGGTGAGGGAGTCGAGGGGGGAGTCGCGGCGGCGGGTGAGGAGTTCGGCGACCACCTCGGGGTCGAGGGCCGTGCCGCCGGCGGCCACCCGGTCCAGGGCGTCGAGGAACTCGTCGACCCGGCCGATGCGGTCCTTGAGCAGGTAGCCGACGCCGCTCGCCCCGCCGCCCAGCAGCTCCGCCGCGTACGACTCCTCCACGTACTGGGAGAGGACCAGCACCGGGAGGCCGGGGATCTGTTCCCTCGCCTCCAGGGCCGCGCGCAGGCCCTCGTCGCGGAAGCCGGGGGGCATCCGGACGTCCAGGACGGCGGCGTCCGGACGGTGTTCGAGGAGGGCCGGGAGTACCTCGGGGCCACTGCCCACTTCGGCCAGGACCTCGTGCCCGGCCGACGTCAGCAGCAGGACGAGCCCTTGTCTGAGCAGGGCGTTGTCCTCGGCGATCACTACACGCATGACGGTTCGTTCTCCATCCGGTCATCCGGTCCAGCTGCTCGACCGCTCTGCGGCATGCGCGCTCACCATACGCAGGGCAGCTCCACGTCGATCACGGTCGGGCCCCCTACGGGGCTCGACACCTCCACGTTTCCGTCGAGCGCGGCCACCCGGCGGCGCATCCCGAGCAGTCCGGTGCCGCCCTTCTCGTCGGCGCCGCCCTGGCCGTGGTCGCCCACCCGGACCTTCAACCCCCTTGGTACACGGGCGAGTTCGACCCAGGCGGTCGGCGAACCGCTGTACTTCGCCGCGTTCGTCAGCGCCTCGGCGATCACGAAGTAGGCGGCGGCCTCCACGGCCGCGGGTGCCCGTACGCCGTCCTCGACACCGTCGTCGACCACGCCGACCTCCAGGCCGCTGCTCGACGCCAGGGCCCGTACGGCGCCCACGAGACCCCGGTCCGTGAGGATCGGCGGATGGATGCCGCGCACCACGTTGCGCAGTTCGGTCAGCGCCTCCTCGGCCTGGTCCTGGGCGTCCTCCAGCAGCTTGCGGGCGGCCTCCGGGTCACGGTCGTACGCCCGTTTCGCGAGGCCGATCCGCATGGACAGGGAGACCAGGCGGGCCTGGGCGCCGTCGTGCAGGTCGCGTTCGATGCGCCGGAGTTCGGCTCCGTGCGCGGCGACCGCGTCGGCGCGGGTCGCCTTCAGCTGCTCGACGCGCTCGACGAGATTCGCCTTGGGCGAGGGCTTGAGCAGGGTGGCCGACCAGGAGGCGTCGAGGTCGGCGAGCTTGCTGATCAGGGGGAGGACGACCGCCTCGCGGCGCAGCAGTCCGCACCACACGCCGTCGACGACCAGGCCGACCGGCCAGAGCGGGATCATCAGCAGCGGCAGAGCCCCGTACACATAGTGGGCGAGCATCCAGCGCAGGTCCGTGCGAGTGCCGGGGTCGCGGACCACCGTGCGCAGCTTCTCCTTCAGCTTGCCCTGGATGGGCAGATACGCCTCGGGGATCTCCACGCCCGACCACTCGGTCGCCATCCGCCGCTTGGTGCCGGCGAGCCGCCGGATGAGCAGGACCGTCTCGGGCAGCAACCCGATACCGATGACCGCGAGCGAGACGGTGGCCGTGATCAGCAGGACGGTGACGAATATGTACGAGCCGAAGGCCAGGATCGCGACCGCGACCAGCTGGACCGTGGCCCGCGCTGCTTGCCGCAGTGTCTTCCACATGGCCATCAGGCTAGGCGACGGCATCGCCGGTGCGCGGGAGACCCTGCCCCCGGGTGAGGGTGTAGCCCGCTACACCATGGGTTCGGGAGAGCACTCCCTCGTGGCGGCGGGCGGATCCCGGGATCGTTGATCTCGGAAGCACACCGCTCCCCCCTCCGAAAGGCAATCCCATGAAGGCGCTGCTCTCGTCCCGTCCGGTCCTCTGGTTCCTGTTCCTCTTCAACCTCGCCGTGGCGGCCGTCGCGCCCTTCGCGGTGGACGGTGCACAGGGCATCGCGACCGCCGTCGGCATGGGCGTCGTATCACTGGGCGCGGGGTCGGCCCTGCTGAAGGGGCGGGGGCAGGCGCAGCAGGCCTGAATCAGCGGCGGGAACGGGGGCGGGCGGTGACCGATGGTCACCGCCCGCCCCCGTTCCCGTACGTGCTCTACAGCGCCTTGAGCGCCGCCGTGGTCGCCCGGGCCAGCGACCCCAGATACCCCTTGGGCAGCTTCGGGCTACGGATGACCACCGAGCGCCAGTAGAGCGGCCCCGAGATCAGATCGAGGGCCAGGTCCGCGTCGATGCCCGAGCGGACCTCGCCCCGCGCCTCCGCCGCCGCGACGATCCCGCTCGCGACGCCTTCCTGCCCCTCCCGCAGCGCCTTCTGCATGGCCTCGGCGATCTCCGGGTTGCGGGCCGCCTCCGCCTGGAGGTCCGGGATGATCTGCGAGGCCACCGGGTGGCGCAGGGCGCGGGACGTCAGCTCGTACAGCAGCCGCAGATCGCCCTCCAGCGTGCCCGTGTCCGGCGCCGGCAGCCCCTGCACGGCGATCGCCGAGACCAGGTCGAGGACCAGGTGCAGCTTCGAACGCCAGCGCCGGTACACCGCCGTCTTGCCGACGCCCGCCCGGCGCGCGATGCCCTCGATGGACATCCGGGCGTATCCGACGGCCGCCAGCTCCTCGAACACGGCCGCGCGAATGGCCTCCGTCACGTCCTCCCGCAGTACGGCGGCCCCGGCGGGGGCCCGGCGGCGGGTCCGCGCCGGTGCGGTCCCGGGCTCGTCGGCGTTCGTCGTCATACGGACCAGCATAGGGGCGTCACGACGAAACGGTTGCGTTCCGACGCAGAATCGGAATACGCTCCCGTTACGACGATACGGTCCCGTCCCGACGTAAGAGTTTGGCAAGAAACGCGTAAGACACCCCCCCCTCCCTCTCCACTCCCCCAAGCGAAAGCAGCGGATGTGAGCCAGGTCCTCCACACACCGCCCCAGTCCACGCCACCCGCGGCACCGGTCGTCCCGCCCGAGGGCGACCTCTCGGCGTACGCCCTCCGGCACGGCCTCTCGGTCAGCGGCGCCCGGCCCAGCCTGCCGACGTACGTCCGTCAGCTCTGGGCGCGGCGCCACTTCATCACCGCGTTCGCCACCGCCAAGCTGACCGCCCAGTACAGCCAGGCGAAGCTCGGTCAGGTCTGGCAGGTGATGACCCCGCTGCTCAACGCGGCGGTCTACTACTTCATCTTCGGCGTCCTGCTGGGCACCAAGCACGGCGTGCCGGACTACATCCCGTTCCTGGTCACGGGCGTGTTCATCTGGACGTTCACGCAGAGCTCGATCATGGCGGGCACCCGCGCGATCGCCGGCAACCTCGGCCTCGTACGGGCCCTGCACTTCCCGCGCGCGGCCCTGCCGATCTCGTTCTGCCTCCAGCAGCTCCAGCAGCTGCTGTTCTCGATGGCCGCGCTGATCGTGATCCTGCTCTGCTTCGGCATCCCGATCAGCGTCTCCTGGCTGCTGGTCGTCCCCGCCCTGGTACTCCAGTTCGTGTTCAACGCGGGCGTGTCGATGATCATGGCGCGGATGGGCGCGTCCACTCCGGACATCGCCCAGCTGATGCCGTTCGTGCTGCGCACCTGGATGTACGTGTCCGGGGTCATGTGGAGCATCGACAAGCTGGCCACGAAGGACAACCTGCCGCACGTGGTGTCGGTGCTGCTGGAGACCAACCCGGCCGCGATCTACATCGACCTGATGCGCTTCGCGCTGATCGACAGCTACCACTCCAGCCAGCTGCCGGCGCACGTCTGGCCGATCGCGACCGGCTGGGCGCTGCTCGTCGGCGTCGGCGGCTTCATCTACTTCTGGAAGGCTGAGGAGACGTACGGCCGTGGCTGAGAACCCGAGCACGAACCCGAACACGGACGAGAAGCAGACCGAGAACCCGGGCGAGCAGATCCCCACCGTCGTCGCCGACCACGTCGACATCGTCTACCGGGTCAACGGCACGGGCGCCGGACGCGGCACCGCGACCGCCGCCCTCAACCGGATGCTGCGGCGCAAGCAGAGCGAGAAGGCGGCCGGGGTGCGCAAGGTGCACGCCGTCAAGAGCGTCTCCTTCGTCGCCTACCGCGGCGAGGCCATCGGCCTGATCGGCACCAACGGCTCCGGCAAGTCCACGCTGCTCAAGGCGGTCGCGGGCCTCCTCCCGGTGGAGCACGGCCACATCTACACCGACGGCCAGCCCTCCCTCCTCGGCGTCAACGCGGCCCTGATGGGCGACCTGACGGGCGAGCGCAACGTCTATCTCGGCGGTCTCGCGATGGGCATGTCCCGGGAGCAGATCAAGGAGCGCTACCAGGGCATCGTCGACTTCTCGGGGATCAACGAGAAGGGCGACTTCATCACCCTCCCCATGCGCACGTACTCCTCCGGCATGGGCGCCCGGCTGCGCTTCTCCATCGCCGCCGCCAAGGACCACGACGTCCTGCTGATCGACGAGGCACTGGCGACCGGCGACCGCTCCTTCCAGCAGCGCTCCGAGGACCGCATCCGCGAGCTGCGCAAGCACGCCGGCACGGTGTTCCTGGTCAGCCACAACAACAAGTCGATCCGGGACACCTGCGACCGCGTGCTGTGGCTGGAACGCGGCGAACTCCGCATGGACGGCCCGACCGACGACGTACTGAAGGAGTACGAGGCCTTCACGAACCGCCCGGCCAAAGCCGCCTAGTACTCCAGCCGTAGCTCGTGATCTTCATGCTTGAGCGGCTTGTCGTCGGTAGTGGCTGGTCTGGGATCGGGCCTGGTGGCGGCGCCGCCAGACGGACCGGCCAAGCCGGTGGACAGCCGAGTACCAACTTCCGGGCTCGGCGCCGGGATTCGACCCCCGTGAACCGTCCCGCTATCCGGCTCATCAGGCCCTCGAACGCCTCCTGCCAGTGGGCAGGGTTTACGCTGAGACCTGCGGCCACCGCGTGATCCTCAGTCTTCACACACCGATGATCAACAGTGGCCGCACCCGTCTCCACAGCGCGTCAGGCTCGCGCAGCGTCCGTCTGCCGTCCTGTGTCTGGAGGACTTGTGCAACGTGGCGAAGTCTGGTGGGTCCAGTTCGACGAGCGGAGGTTGGTCGTACTGCTGTCGGGAGACGACGCGTCCGGGATCCGGGTGATGCAGGTCGTCGCTCCGGCGGGCGTCGACATGGGCGGTCTGGGCATCGAAGTGATGGTGGGCGCCGGTGAAGGAGTGCCGTTCGAAGGCGTGCTGCGGCTCGCGTTCCCGCGTCCAGGCTTCACCCCTTGCACGTGGCTGACCACTGTGTCACGGGACGACCTGATAGAGCGGGCGGCCGTCCTGTCCTCGGCGAAGCTCAGCGAGATCGACGATGCCCTCCGACTCGCTGAACTCGGGTAGAAGGAGAAGGAGCCGACGGCGTGGGCGGTCTCGGCCAGATGGTCGACGCTGTCCGACTGTCGCCTCGGCGCCCCCCACCATCGAGATCACGATCCACGGCTGGAGTACTAGTGGCGGAAAACCCACGTCCGATAAACAAGGAACCGGAACCCGGAAGCCAGCACGATCGAGACACCCTTCACGACATTCGACTCGACCGGCCCGTGCAGTCCCAGCCCGTGATAACCGATGTAGAACAGCCCGCTCTCCATCGCGATGCCGATCGCGCTGAACACGAAGAACAGCGCGATCTGTTGCCTGGTACGTGAGGCCCTGTCCCGGTACGTGAAATAGCGGAAACCCAGGTAGTTACTGCCCATGGCGATCAGGCTGGCCAACACGGTCGCCGTCATCGCCCGCCAACCGAGCCCGTGCAGCAGCAGGTTGAAGAACAGGAAGTTCACGAGCACACCGCTGCCGCCGACGGCCCCGAATTTCACCGCTTCGAGGATTACGCGCCGCACCGGCCGGACAGGAACCGAAATCGGGTTCTCGGAGACATTCACACTCACGCCCGCGACTTTATCCGAGGTGTCCCGTCTAGCAGGAAAGGGTAAATTCCCTGTCTGCTTTTCTCTAACAGTTGTCAAGAAAAACGGGGGCGCCCCGAGCCGTGACGGCCCGGGGCGCCCCTCTCCACGTGTACCGCCTACGAATGCGTCCGCAGCAGCGTCCGCATGGTGCGCATCGCGACCGACAGGTTCGCCAGGTCGAAGGCGTCCGAGCTCTGGATCTCGTCCAGGGTCGTGCGCGCCCGGCCCAGGATCGCCGCGTTCTTCTCCTCCCACGCCTTGAAGCGCTGCTCGGGCGTCGACGAGCCGTTGCCGACCGCGAGGACGTCCGCCGTGAGCGCCGAGTGGGCCGCGTACAGGTCCTCGCGGATGGAGGCGCGGGCCATGGACTGCCAGCGGTCGGCGCGCGGCAGCTCGATGATGCGGTCCATCAGCTGGGTGATGTGGAGACGGTCGGCGAGGTCGTAGTACACCTCGGCGACGTCCATCGGCTTACGGCCCATCCGGTCGGCGACCGAGACGATGTCCAGCGTCGGGAAGGCGGACGAGAAGCCCGCGACCCGGGTGGCGAGTGCGTCGGGGACACCGGCGCCCGTCAGCTCGTCGTAGATCTTCTGGTACCAGTCGAGATCCGCGCCGCGCAGCAACTTGGGCAGCTGGGACCAGACTTGACCCACCCGCTCGCCGAAGAACTCGATGGTCTCCGTGAGTTGGAGCGGCTGGGGGCGGTTGTTGAGCAGCCAGCGGGTGCCGCGCTCGACAAGTCGCCGCGAGTGCAGGCGGATCCGGGTCTGGACGGCGGCCTCGACCGTGTTGTCCAGCGCCTCGACCCCGTCCCACACCGCGCCGGAGTTGAAGATCGCACGGGCCGCGGTCTGCGCCCGCACCACCTCCTCCAGCGAGGCGCCGGTCTCCTCGCGCAGCCGGTGCAGGAAGCTCGTACCGCCCGTGTTGACCGTGTCGTTGACGAGGACCGTCGTGATGATCTCTCGGCGCAGCGCGTGCCCGTCGATCTGCTCGGGGAACTTCTTGCGCAGCGCGCTCGGGAAGTAGGCGTCCAACAGGCGGCGCAGATACGGGTCTTCGGGGAGCGAGGTGCGCAGCAGCTCGTCCGCGACCGTGATCTTCGTGTACGCGAGGAGCACGGCCGTCTCCGGACCGGTCAACCCCTGCCCGCCGCCGAGCCGTTCGCGGATCTGCCGGTCGGTCGGCAGGAATTCGAGCGCCCGGTCCAGGTGCCCCTCCCTGACCAGGTGGCGCATGAAGCGCTGCTGGGCGTGGAGCATGTCCTTGGACTGGGCGAGGGCGTTGGCGATGGCCGTGTTCTGCGCGTAGTTGTTGCGCAGGACGAGCTTGCCGACCTCGTCGGTCATCTTCGCCAGCAGCGTGTTGCGCTGCTTGACGGTCATGTCGCCTTCCGCGACGAGGGAGTTGAGCAGGATCTTGATGTTCACCTCGTGGTCGGAGGTGTCCACGCCCGCGCTGTTGTCGATGGCGTCGGTGTTGATCTTCCCGCCGCGCTGCGCGAACTCGATCCGCCCGAGCTGGGTGAGCCCGAGGTTGCCGCCCTCGCCGACGACCTTGACGCGCAGGTCGCCGCCGTCGACGCGGATGGCGTCGTTGGCCTTGTCGCCGACGTCGGCGTGGGACTCCGTACTCGACTTGACGTACGTGCCGATGCCGCCGTTCCACAGCAGGTCGACCGGCGCCTGGAGGATCGCCTTCATCAGGTCGGCCGGTGTCATCTTGGCGATCCCGGCCTCGATGCCGAGGGCCTCGCGGATGTGCGAGTTGACCGGGATGGCCTTGGCGGTGCGGGGGAAGATGCCGCCCCCGGACGAGATCAACTGGCTGTCGTACTCCGCCCAGCTCGACCTCGGCAGCTCGAAGATCCGCCGCCGCTCCGCGTACGAGGTGGCCGCGTCCGGATTCGGGTCGATGAAGATGTGCCGGTGGTCGAAGGCGGCAACGAGCCGAATGTGCTCGGAGAGCAACATGCCATTCCCGAACACGTCACCGCTCATGTCACCGACACCCACGACGGTGAAGTCCTCGGTCTGCGTGTTGACGCCCAGCTCACGGAAGTGCCGCTTGACGGACTCCCAGGCGCCCCGCGCGGTGATGCCCATGCCCTTGTGGTCGTACCCGGCCGAGCCACCCGACGCGAAGGCGTCGCCGAGCCAGAAGTTGTACGCCTGGGCGACCTCGTTGGCGATGTCCGAGAAGGTCGCCGTGCCCTTGTCGGCGGCGACGACGAGATAGGTGTCGTCCTCGTCGTGCCGGACGACGTCGGCGGGCGGCACGACCTCGCCGGCCACCAGGTTGTCGGTGATGTCGAGGAGCGCCGAGATGAACGTCTTGTAGCTGCGGACCCCCTCGGCGAGCCACGCGTCCCGGTCCACGCTCGGATCCGGCAGCTGCTTGGCGACGAAGCCGCCCTTGGCGCCGACCGGCACGATGACGGTGTTCTTCACCATCTGCGCCTTGACCAGCCCGAGGATCTCCGTACGGAAGTCCTCCCGCCGGTCCGACCAGCGCAGCCCGCCGCGCGCGACCTTTCCGAACCGCAGGTGCACGCCCTCGACCCGCGGCGAGTACACCCAGATCTCGTACGCCGGACGCGGCGCCGGCAGGTCCGGGATGGCCTGCGGGTCGAACTTCATGGAGACGTAGTCGTGCGGCTTGCCGCCCGCGCTCTCCTGGTAGAAGTTCGTCCGCAGGGTCGCCTTGATGACGGTGAGGAAGGACCGCAGGATGCGGTCCTCGTCGAGGGAGGCCACCTGGTCGAGGGCCGCGTCCAGCTCCTCCATGAGCGCGTCGGTCAGCTCGACACCCGCCCGCTGCCGCTCCGGCGACATCCGCGCCTCGAACAGCGAGACGAGCAGCCGGGTGGTGTGGACGTTGTTGCGGAGGGTGTCCTCCATGTAGTCCTGGCTGAACGTGGAACCGGCCTGCCGCAGGTACTTGGCGTACGCCCGCAGCACCAGCGCCTGGCGCCAGTCGAGGCCCGCGCTCAGCACCAGCGCGTTGAAGCCGTCGTTCTCGGCCTGCCCGGTCCAGGTGGCCGAGAAAGCCTCCTGGAAACGCTCGCGGCCGTCGTCCCCGAGATAATCCCCGCCGCCGCTCAGCGACTTGGGCAGCCGGAGCCCGAAGTCGTAGATCCAGGCGGTGGTCCGGTCCGAGCAGCGCAGCTCGTACGGCCGCTCGTCGATCACCTCGACGCCGAGCCGGTTGAGGACGGGGAGTACGGCGGACAGCGAGACGGACTCGCCGGTGCGGTAGATCTTGAACCGGCGCTCACCGGGCGCGGCGCCCACCGGCTCGTACAGGCTCAGCGCGAAGTTCGTGCCGACGCCCAGCTTTTCGAGGTGGACGAGGTCGGCGACGGCGGCGCGCGGGTTGTGGTCGGCCTTGTAGCCCTCGGGGAAGGCGTTCCCGTACCGGCGCAGCAGTTCGGCGGCGCGCTCCTCGCCGCACTCGGCGTTGAGCGCCTCGGCGAAGGCGTCGGCCCAGGACCGGGCGGCCTCGACGAGCCGCGCCTCGATGCGCTCCTTGTCCCGGTCGGACAGCTGCGGCAGCTCGGTCCCCTGCGGAACGCGGACAACGAAGTGCAGCCGGGAAAGGATCGACTCGGTGTTCCAGGCGGTGAAGTCGACGCTGGTACCGCCGAGTTCCTCCTTCAGGATGTCGATGATCCGCAGCCGTACGCCGGTGGTGTACCGGTCACGCGGCAGATAGACGAGGGCGGAGTAGTAGCGCCCGTACTCGTCCTGCCGCAGGTAGAGCCGAAGCCGCCGCCGCTCCTGCAGATAAAGAACGGACGTGACAATCGACCGGAGCTCATCGGGCGGAGTCTGGAACAGCTCGTCGCGCGGGTAGGTCTCCATGATCTGGAGGAGGTCGCGCCCGTCATGGCTGTTGGGCGAGAACCCGGCGCCGCGCAGCACCTCGTCGACCTTGCGGCGGACGACGGGCACCCGGCGCACGGACTCGGTGTAGGCGGCGGAGGAGAACAGCCCCAGGAACCGCCGCTCCCCGACGACCTCACCGTTCTCGCCGAACTTCTTGACCCCGACGTAGTCGAGATAAGAAGGCCGATGAACAGTCGCCCGGCTATTGGCCTTGGTCAGGACGAGGAGCTTGTGCTCGCGGGCCTTGGCGCGGGCGTCGGCGGGCAGCCGCTCGAAGGAGGGGCTGACCGGATGGCCCTCGTGCTCGGAGTGGTGCGGGTCGGACCGCAGGATGCCGAGCCCGGTACCGGGCACAGCGGCCAGCGAATCATCTTCCCGCAGCTCGTACTCGCGGTAGCCGAGGAAGGTGAAGTGGTCGTCCGCGAGCCAGCGCAGCAGTTCGCGCGCCTCCTCGACGTCCTGGTCGACCAGGTCGTCGGCGGTGGGCTCCTTGGGCAGTTCCTCGGCGATGCGCAGCGCGGAGTCACGCATCTTCTCCCAGTCCTCGACGGCCTCACGGGTGTCGGACAGGACGCGCAGCAGGTCGTTGGTGATCTGCTTCAGATCCGCGCGGTCGGTCTCACGGTCGATCTCGACATGGATCCACGACTCGACGTGCGCGTCGTGCGGCAGCTCGGCGCTCGCCGCACTCCCGGTCGCCTGGGCGGGCAGCACCTCGACGAGCTTGCCGGTGAGGTCCCGTCGTACGACGAACTGCGGATGGACGACGAGATGGATACCGCGCCCCTGCCGGGACAGTTCGTTGGTGACCGAGTCGACGAGGAAGGGCATGTCGTCCGTCACGACCTCGACGACGGAGTGACTGCACGTCCAGCCGTTCTCCTCGACGGTCGGGGTGTGCACCCGCACGCTCGCCGTGCCCTGCGGCCGTGTCTCGCCCAGACGGTAGTGCGAGAAGGCGGCGCCGAAGACGTCGACCGGGTCGCGGCCGACGAGGTCCTCCGGGGCGGTGTGCAGGTAGTAGCGCTGGAGGAACGCGAGCACGGTGTCGTGGTCCGGGGTGCCGGGGTCTCCGCCGGGCGTGGTTGCACGTGTCGTCCCAGTCGGTAGGTGCCCCCCGACCGGGCTGTTCTCAGCTACCCGGGCGGCCCTTTCGAGCAGCTCGGTCTTGGCTTCGTCCAGCTTGGTCTGCATTGTCCTCTGGCTCCTGTCGCGCGTCGTTGCGTGACGTAGAAGGAAGTTCGGCTCCTCCTCCGGCACAACGCCACGACGCGGGGTCTCCGGTCAGTTCCGACGCTATGCCGCAGGGTGGGAAGAGCGGGGGGTTATCGGCCATTCTCGGCACCCCGACGGAGTGTGACGCTGCTCTCGGCAACGCCGGTCCATGGGATGCGTACGGCGTCCTGGGAACCCTCGGGGTTCCGTCCCTCCCGCGCCGACCAGCGATCACCGCCCGGGCACGGATGTGGTCCGTGCACTCCGGGCGCAGGGCAGGGGCGTAAGCGCCCCCGCGACGTATCGCGCTGATCACGCCACCAGGCTATCGCTCATGACGGGGGCCACGTCATGAGCCATTTGTGTACAAAAGCAGGCCGGGAAGTTTGACATTCTGAACAGTGGGAGAAGGAAGGAGCCCCAAACACCCCCGGACGACTGCGCAGACCGCCCTACGCGGCCAAGCGCTCGGCCTCCGCGACAGCCTCCTCCAGACTGTCCACCACAGGCACACCCACCGCTTCAAGACTGGCCCGCCCATGGGACCCACCGGTGTAGAGCACGGCCCGCGCCCCCACATGCCGGGCGGCGATCGCATCGTCGGCGGCATCCCCGATCACCACAGTACGCGCGGCCTCGACACCGGTGAGCGCACCGAGATGACGCACCATGTGCTCGGCCTTGCTGCCACCGGAAGGGCCCGTCCGCCCGTCGACGCGCAGGAAGTGAGCCTCGATCCCAAACCCTCTGACCAGCGGAACAAGTTCGTCATGCCCGTACATACTGAGAATGGACTGACTACGCCCGGCCGACTGCCACCCGGCAAGCAGATCCCGCGCCCCCACGGCCAGCTCGCACGCCACCCGGTGCTCCGCGTAATACCGATGAAAGATGTCATCCATGACAGCCCACTCGGCGTCGGTGGGCAACCGCCCGAGCAGCCGCTCATAGAACCGCGGCACGGGCACGCAGTACAGCTCCCTGTACTGCTCCAGCGTGATGGGCTCCAGCCCCAGCCCCCCGAACGCCGCGTTGGTCGCCCCTATGACGGCCTCGGTGTCATGAAACAAGGTCCCGTTCCAGTCCCACACGATGTGAGCCACTCCGTACTTCCCCATACGAAGAACGTACCTCCCACCACCGACACAGCCACAGACCAGGGCCTTCGGCCCGGCGGGGGCTGGATTTCCAGCCCGCCCGGGCCTTGATCTTTCAGCCCGTCCGGCGTTCGAGGACGAGCGCGTCATCCCGACTTTCCCACCTGCCAGCCCGTCCGGCGTTTGAGGACGAGGCCGTTCAGGCCGAAGCGGGGGTCTGGGGGCGGCAGCCCCCAGGGATGGGACGGGTAGGGGCGGCGGGG
>NZ_JBSFDA010000118.1:0-32259 GCF_053593675.1 Streptomyces sp. NPDC002156
CACGAATGTGATGGACGGGGTATCAACATATCTGGCGTTGATTTTTGGCACGCTGTTGAGTTCTCAAGGAACGGACGCTTCCTTCGTACTCACCCTCTCGGGCTTTCCTCCGGGCAGTTTCCCTTCGGTCTTGCGTTTCCGACTCTATCAGATCGTTTTCTGATCCGATTCCCTGTCGGCGGGATTGTCTTTGGTCTTCCGGCTTTCGCCCGTCGCCCTTTCGACATTCACTACGTTAGCCGATTCCCTCGGCGACTCATAATCGAGTTCCGCGGGTTCGCAATTCAGTGTGCGGGCACACCGAAATCGCCCCCGCTGAGAGGGAGTCGTAGGTAGTGGGTTGGCCACTTCCGGCTGCAGGCGATCGCCGTACCCGGTTCAAGCGGCTCGGGCTACATTACGGACCCCCCAAGAGCTCGTCAAGTTGAGCGACGACGGGGCGCATGGGCCCGATAAGGGCTCACCGTAGGGTCGTTGGTGATCCAGAAGCGCCAAGGGTGGACGCCCCCGTCGCCGGCGACGCCGGTGCGCGGACCGCTGCTCACCTGGCCGGAGGTGACCGGGGTGCCGGTCAGGATCATGATCGGTGCGGCCCCGGGAGCGCAGGCGTCCGTACCGTCGAGGGCCCTGTCCACGTCCAGGGCTGTGGCCAGGCGGGCCGGGCCTTTGGCCAGTTCCTTGTCGTTTCGGGCTGAAATTCGACGTTTGCGGGCGAGTTCGGCGCCCTCGATGATCTCGCCGGCGCGGAGCAGGATCCCGCTCGCCGTGCCCTCGGGGCCGCACACCAGGTTCATGCAGTGCCACATGCCGTAGGTGAAGTAGACGTACACATGGCCGGGCGGACCGAACATCACGCTGTTGCGGGGTGTGGGGCCGCGATAGGCGTGGGAGCCGGGGTCGTTCGGGCCGTCGTACGCCTCCACCTCTGTGAGGCGCAGTTCGATCGGACCGTCCGGGGTGGTGCGGACCAGGACGCGGCCCAGGAGGTCCGGGGCAACCTCCAGTACCGGCCGGTCGAAGAACTCCCTGGGGAGGGGCGTACGGTCAGCGGGCGCGATCATGCCGTCCGAGCGTAGTGCAGGCGTGTCCCGGTGAACGGGGTGGCCAGGAAGCGTCCGCCTTGCCAGGGTGAGGCACGGAACCGGCCACGGTCGGATCGCGTTTCTAAGGATCAAGGGATCGCAAGGATCGCTGGAGAAGGAGAGACATGGCGTTCAAGAAGCTGCTCGCGAGCCTGGGTGCCGGTGGGGCTTCGGTCGAGACGGTGTTGACGGAGGTCAACGTCGTTCCGGGCGGTGTCGTCCAGGGTGAGGTGCGGATCCAGGGCGGTTCCGTCAACCAGCAGATCGAAGGGCTGTCCGTAGGACTCCAGGCCAAGGTCGAGGTCGAGGGCGGCGACCAGGAGTACAAGCAGGACGTCGAGTTCACCAAGGTGCGGCTGGGCGGGGCCTTCGAGGTCCAGGCCGGTGCCGTGCACACCGTGCCGTTCGGCCTGGAGATCCCCTGGGAGACGCCGGTCACGATGATCGACGGTCAGGCGCTGCGCGGGATGAACATCGGGGTGACCACCGAGCTGGCGATCGCGCGCGCCATCGACTCCGGTGACCTGGACCCCATCAACGTGCACCCGTTGCCCGCACAGAAGGCGATCCTGGACGCCTTCCTGCAGCTGGGCTTCCGTTTCAAGAACGCAGACCTGGAGCGCGGTCACATCCGCGGTACGCGGCAGAAGCTGCCCTTCTACCAGGAGGTCGAGTTCTTCCCGCCGTCGCAGTACCAGGGCCTGAGCCAGGTCGAGTTGAGCTTCGTCGCCGACGAGAACGCGATGGACGTCGTACTGGAGATGGACAAGAAGCCCGGGCTGTTCAGCGAGGGCAGTGACACCTTCCGGTCGTTCCAGGTGGGCCTGCACGACTACCAGAACACCGACTGGGCGGCGTACCTGAACCAATGGCTGGCCGCGGTCGGCAGCAAGCGCAACTGGTTCTAGCAGCGAGTACAAGCGCGGGAGGGGCAGGCAACGCCCGAACGGCGTTGCCTGCCCCTCCCGCGTTCCTCCGTACGTCACATGCGGGCGTAGCCCTGTGTGGTGACCTTCTCGAAGGAGAGGCGGGCCGTGATCGAGCGGTCCGTCGGGTCGGTGTTCTGTTCGCGCAGGGTGGTGAGTTCGGTGGGGGTGAGGGCGCGGCGGACGAGGCGGAACTCGTCCAGGGAGCCCTTGAAGCGGTATGCGGAGGCGCCGTCCGGGCGGCCGCCCAGGTGGACGCCGGTCACGGTGAACGCGTCGCCGTAGGTGAGCGAGCCGGCCGGGACCGTGCCCGTGGTGCCGGTCACGCCGTCGATGGACAGGGTGAGTTGGGTGCCCTTGCGTTGCAGGACCACGTGGTGCCAGTCGGTGCCGGAGCGGAACACGGTGTCGGGTGCGTACGCCGTGGTGGCCGCCGCTTCTGTCTGGATCAGGGCCGCCAGGCGGCCGTTCGCCGGTTCGGCGCGCAGCCACAGTTGGCGTTCGGTGCCGCCCTGGCCGTACGCCCACGCCAGTACCGGAGTTCCGGTGGCCGTCGTGGCGTCGTAACGGACCCAGGTGGCGAGGGTGAAGTCGCCGGCGCCGAGGGACTCCGAATCGCTGGACGGGAGTTCGACCGCGTCGTCGGTGCCGTCGAGCGTGATGCCGCCGCCGAAGGCGCCGTCCGTGGCGGAGAAGGCCGGGGCGCCGCGTACGTAGGCGTTGTTGCAGTGGGTGGTGGTGTCCGGGGTGGCCGGGCCTGTGGTGGGGCGGGCGATCTCGTGGGCCTGGGTGGTGCCGTTCTCCATCGGCCACCAGACCTTGCTGTCGGTGGGATAGGCGCTCGTGCCCGATCCGGACGCGGCTATCTTGCCGGTCTCGGTGTCCGTGAGGGCGCGGTGGTAGATGCGGAGGTCGTCGAGGGTGCCGGTGAGGATCTCGGTCGTGGTCGTGCCGGGGCGGGAGCCGATGCGCAGGCCCGGGACGGTGGTGCGGCCCTCGGTGAAGGAGCCGGTGAGGCCGGTGGCCTGGGTGGTGTGGGTGCCGTCGACCTCGACCGTGAAGGTGCTGCCCGCGCGCGTGGCGGTCAGCAGATGCCATTGGTTGTCGCCGAAGGCCGTCCGGGTGTCGTCGGGGTCGGGGATCGCGAAGTTGGTCCGGCCCTCGTTCGTCTCCGCCCAGGCGTAGAGGCCGTCGTCGCCGGGGCGGGCGCGGATCCACAGGGAGGGTTGGCCCGAGGCGGTGCCGTATGCCCAGAGGAGGGCCGCGGCGGGTGTCGTGGGCGTGGCGCTGTAGCGGAACCAGAGGGCGTACGTGAAGTCGCCCGTGCCCGGGTCGACGGCGGGTACGTACGGGACCTCGACGCCCGGGCGGTCCGTGGCGACCGGGAGGGCCGAGGCGCCCATGCGGTACTCGTCCGTCACGCGCGGGGTGGCGTCCGTGGCGAGCAGGAGAGTGCCGTCGGCGCAGTTGCCGGAGATGTCGTCCTCGATGGCGACCGTGGTGAGCGGGTCGGGGTCCGTGGCGGTGTCGACGGTCTGGAAAGGGAGGTGGGCGGCGAGGGCGTCGGCCGCGCCGGTGGCCGTGTTCTGGGTGCGCAGTTCCGTCAGTTGGGTGTCGGTGAGGGCGGTGTCGTACATCCGGAACTCGTCGAGGGCGCCGGTGAAGACGTCGCTCGCGCCGGCGTCCGATTTCGCGCCGAGGCGGATGCCGTCGACGCCGGAGGCGCGGGGTGAGGTGAGCGAGCCGGTGACGCCGGTCCTGGTGACGGTCGTACCGTCGACCGCGAGGCTGATCTTGTCTCCGGAGCGGACCAGGGTCAGGTGGTGCCAGGCGTTGTCGCCGTAGGCCGCGGAGCCGTCGGGGGCCTGGAGGGTGACGCTGACCCTGCCGCCGGAGCCCTCGGCCCAAGCCACGATCTGGTTGGTGCTGGGCACCGCGCGGATCCACAGCTGCGGTTTGGCCGCGTTGTAGCCGTACGCCCAGAGCAGGGCGCGTTGGGGCGTGGTGGAGGTCGCCGTGTGCTTGAAGAGGAGTGAGTACGTGACGTCGTCCGCGCCCGGGTCGACGGTCGGGCTGTACGGGATGTCGGCGTATCCGCCGGGGCTCGGGAAGTCGAGCGCCTGCCGGAACTTGCCGCTCACGCCGGCCGGACTGCCGCTCAGGTAGGCGTCGTTGGCGTCCGGGGTGGTGTCGGGGGTGGTGGGACCGGCGTCCCGCGACGGCTGTGGGAGGACCGTGCCGTCGAAGGTGCCGGGGAGTCCGATCGTCGTCGGGGCGAGGCGGTTGAAGTAGATGTTGGCGGCGGAGAAGTCCTGGCCTCCCTCGTAGACCAGGCCTATCTCGCCGCCGGTGAGTTCGGCGAGGTCCGAGTAGCCCGCGCGGTCGGCGTTGATCCGGCCGCTCGGGGCGTCGGTCCAGGTGGCGCCGCGGTTCGTGGAGTAGCGGATGCCGAGGTTCGCGCGGCCGGGACCGAGTGGGGCGGCGAGGATCAGGGTGTCGCCCGGGGTGGACTGGTAGGTGTGTGTCAGGGACAAGACCGAGGCCTGGATCTGGGGTGTGGTCAGACCCGCGACCGTGTGGAGGCCGACCGTGGTGCCGCCGTCGGTGCTGATGACGTGGGTGCGGTGCGGTTTGGTGTCGTCCTGCTCGTTGCGAGTGGCGAGGTAGACGTCGCCGTTCGCGAGTTCGGCCACCGAAGTCTCGGTGGGCTTCAACTCCCCCGCCACGTACGAGTTCTCGGTGGTGCTCGCCTGCCAGGTCTCGCCGTGGTCGGCGCTGTAGAGGACGCCGGCGAGCTGGGTCGTGGAGTTCGGGCTCTCGTACGCGCCGACGACGAGGCGGCCGGCGTACGGGCCGTTCTTGAGCTGGATGCCGTGGGCGGGGCCGGTCGCGAACCAGCCGCTGGTCCTGCCGCTGAGGCGGGTGAGGGCGCTCGGGGCGCCGAAGGTGAGACCGTCGTCGGTGCTCTTCTGGACGTACGGTATGCGCGTGCCGCGGCTCGCCGGTTCGCCGGTGGAGACCAGGAAGACGTCTCCGGTGACCTCGTCGGCGACGGGCGAGGCGTTGTCGCGGGTGTACGGGGCGTCCGGGTCGGTGGCGGTGCCCGCGAGGGCGACCTTGACGGGGCCCCAGGTGCGGCCGTCGTTGGTGGAGCGGCGGACCACGATGTCGATGGGGCCGCGGTCGGCGCAGGAGGGTGAGGAGCGGCCCTCGGCGAAGGCGAGCAGGGTGCCGGCCTTGGTGCGGATCAGGGTGGGGATGCGGAAGCAGCCGTAGCCGCCGGTGCCGGAGCGGAAGAGTACCTGTTGGTCGCCGACGATCCGGTCGGTGGATATCCGGGTGCCGCTCGCTTCCGCGGGCGGGATGGCAACTAGGCTGGCGGCCAGGGCCATCAGGGCTGTGATCAGGGTTCTTCGGCGTACGTAACAGGTCATCGGGCCAACGTAGTCAACGCAGTTGACACCTCGGTGACGCGGGATGCCCGAGGCCTTCCCAGTCGATTCGATCCCCATCCGATCCCATCAGGAGGTATCCACGTGACCGAGCTGAAGAGGCCGCCGCTGCCGCACGACTTCCATCCGCCCGTGCCGTCGTTCACGGTCACGAGTGAGGATGTCGAGGCGGGTGCGACGCTCAAGGACGCTCAGGTCTACGCGTCCGGCAACACCTCGCCGCAGCTGCGGTGGGAGGGGTTCCCGCCGGAGACCAGGAGTTTCGCCGTGACCTGCTACGACCCGGACGCGCCCACGGGCAGCGGGTTCTGGCACTGGGTCGCGTTCGACATCCCGGTCTCGGTGACCGAGTTGGCGACGGGTGCGGGCAGCGGCAAGTTCGAGGGGCTGCCCGAGGGCGTGGTCCAGGCGCGCAACGACTACGGCACGAAGGACTTCGGCGGTGCGGCGCCGCCGGCCGGGGACGGTCCGCACCGGTATGTGTTCACGGTGTACGCGGTGGACCAGGAGAAGCTGGGCCCGGACGCGGACGCGTCTCCCGCGTACGTCGGGTTCAATCTGCGGTTCCACGCGATCGCGCGTGCCCAACTCGTCGGTGAGTACGAGGTTCCCGCCGAAGACTGACGTTCATTGAACGTTTGCCCGCCTCTGGTCTTGGAAGTGATCAGAGGCGGGCATTTTTTGTGCCGGGGGTCCGGGGGGTGTCCCCCGGCGAGCACAGATATTGCGTTGTCCATCTCGGCGTGCCCGGCCAGAGTTGATCCAAGCCCGCCATGCGGTGGGCCGGTGAGCATAGGAGGTGGGCTGGATGCGAGACACGCTGGTACTGAACGCGAGCTTCGAGCCGCTGTCGACGGTGACGTTGAACCGGGCCGTCGTTCTGGTGCTGCAGGACAAGGCTGTTGTCGAGCAGGCCCACCCCGAGATCCGTATGCGCGGAGCGGCGGTCGACATACCCGCGCCGCGGGTGATCAGGCTCTGCCGCTATGTCCGGGTGCCCTTCCGAAGACAAGCTCCGTGGTCGCGGCGGGGTGTGCTGGTCCGGGACCGGCACAGGTGCGCGTACTGCGGTCGGCGGGCGAGCACTGTCGACCATGTGGTGCCGCGGGCGCAGGGTGGGCAGGACTCGTGGTTGAACACGGTGGCGTCTTGTGCGGAGGACAATCACCGTAAGGCTGCGCGGACTCCGGAGCAGGCGGGGATGCCGCTGTTGCGGCAGCCGTTCGAGCCGACGCCGGCTGATGCGATGCTGTTGGCTTTGGGGCAGGACGACTTTGATGCGCTGCCTGAGTGGTTGGGGCAGCCGGCAGCCTAGTTCTGGGGTCCACCGGTTGTTCGTTGGCAGTGGGCTCGTTGTGGCTTGTCGCGCAGTTCCCCGCGCCCCTAAAAGCAGGGCGCGGGGACAGGTCCCGGAGTTTTGATGAGCCGTCAGTCTGTGATTGACGGCTTCTCTCGGCGTTCTGTGGGGGTGTCCGTGTTGCCTCCGGTGCCTGAACCGCCGCCCATGCCGCCGAAGTTGCCCATGGCTCCGGAGAGGCCCTTGAGGGCGTCGCCGATTTCGCTGGGGACGATCCAGAGCTTGTTGGCGTCGCCCTGGGCGATCTTCGGGAGCATCTGGAGGTACTGGTAGGAGAGGAGCTTCTGGTCCGGGTCGCCGGCGTGGATGGCCTCGAAGACCGTACGGACGGCCTGGGCCTCGCCCTCGGCGCGCAGGGCGGCTGCCTTGGCCTCACCCTCGGCGCGCAGGATCGCGGACTGCTTCTCACCTTCCGCCGTGAGGATCTGGGACTGGCGGATACCTTCGGCGGTGAGGATCGCGGCGCGCTTGTCACGGTCGGCGCGCATCTGCTTCTCCATCGAGTCCTGGATGGAGGTCGGCGGCTCGATCGCCTTCAGCTCGACGCGGTTGACGCGGATGCCCCACTTGCCGGTGGCCTCGTCGAGGACTCCGCGCAGGGCCGCGTTGATCTCCTCGCGGGAGGTCAGGGTCCGCTCCAGGTCCATGCCACCGATGATGTTACGGAGCGTGGTGACGGTGAGCTGCTCAATTGCCTGGATGTAGCTGGCGACTTCGTAGGTCGCGGCCCGGGCGTCGGTCACCTGGTAGTAGATGACGGTGTCGATGTTGACGACCAGGTTGTCCTGGGTGATCACCGGCTGCGGCGGGAACGGCACGACCTGCTCGCGGAGGTCGATGCGGTTGCGGATGGTGTCTATGAACGGGACGACGATGTTCAGCCCGGCGTTGAGCGTCCGCGTGTAGCGGCCGAACCGCTCCACGATCGCTGCACTCGCCTGTGGAATGACCTGGATGGTCTTGATCAGGGCGATGAAGACCAACACCACCAGGATGATCAGGACGATGATGATGGGCTCCATCGTGGCTCCCCGTACCCTTCTCCGCCTCGGCGCGCTTACGGAAAGATCTTATGCCTGTTGAAGATCTTGCTTGTTGAAGATCTTGCTGGTCGAGTGTGACAGACCGTCGGCTGCCTCGTGCACGTTCCGTTCACTTGCGTCGTGCGAGGTCACATGACGATCGCCGTGGCCCCTTCGATCTCGACGACGTCCACCTCTTGGCCTACCTCGTAGGCGACTTGGGCGTCGAGGGAACGGGCCGACCAGATCTCTCCGGCGAGCTTGATCCGGCCGTCGGAGCCGTCGACGCGTTCCAGGACGACGGCCCGCTTGCCCTTCAACGCGTCGATTCCGGAGAGGAGTTGGGGCCGATCGCCACGGTGCCGGGTCGCGATGGGCCGTACGACGGCGATGAGCGCGGTCGATACAGCGGCGAACACCAGTACCTGGACGACGAGTCCGCCGCCGAGTCCGGCCGTGCCGGCGCCCGCCAGGGCGCCCACGGCGAGCATGCCGAGTTCCGGCATCGCGGTCACCACGAGCGGGATACCCAGCGCCGCCGCGCCGATGAGCCACCACACCCATGCGTCGATGTCGTCCACGTCGTCATGGTAGGTCCGCGGGCCTGGTCACCGACAGGGCGCCGATCAACTTGGCACAGGCTTCTTCCAGTTGTTTTACAAGGCGGCTCATGTGCCGTGCGCCGTCAGGCCATCGGCAGACCCTGCGCGGTCCAGCGTTCGCCGCGCTGCTCGACGAGGAGGGGGAGACCGAAGCACATCGACAGGTTGCGGGAGGTGAGTTCGAGTTCCAGCGGGCCCGCGGCGAGCACCTTGCCCTGACGGATCATCAGGACGTGGGTGAAGCCCGGGGCGATCTCCTCGACATGGTGCGTGACCATGATCATGGAGGGCGCGATCGGGTCGCGGGCGAGCCGGCCGAGACGGCGTACGAGGTCCTCGCGGCCGCCGAGGTCGAGGCCGGCGGCGGGCTCGTCGAGGAGCAGCAGCTCGGGGTCGGTCATCAGGGCGCGGGCGATGAGGGTGCGCTTGCGCTCGCCCTCGGAGAGGGTGCCGAAGCGGCGGTCGAGGAAGTCGCTCATACCAAGGCGGTCGAGGAAGGCGCGAGCACGCTGCTCGTCGATGTCCTCGTACTCCTCCTGCCAGCCGGCCGTCATGCCGTACGCGGCGGTCAGCACCGTCTGGAGCACGGTCTGGCGCTTGGGCAGCTTGTCGACCATGGCGATGCCGGCCATGCCGATGCGCGGGCGCAGTTCGAAGACGTCGACCTTGCCGAGGGTCTCGCCGAGGATGGTGGCGGTGCCCTGGCTGGGGTAGAGGTAGCTGGACGCGAGGTTCAGGAGGGTCGTCTTCCCGGCGCCGTTCGGGCCGAGGATGACCCAGCGCTCCCCCTCCTTGACCGACCAGGAGACCTGGTCCACCAGAGCCCGGCCCTCGCGGACCACGGATACGTCCTCCAGCTCCAGAACATCGCTCATGAGCGGGTTGTCTCCCATTGAAGTATCGGCCAGTCTCGCGTTCGTGTGCGCCTGTGGGCGCAGCCCCCCACGAAATCTACGCCACCGGTCGGCCGGTCCCGCCCCTCGGTCGGTCCTTAGGGTGGAGGCATGCTCTCGGAACCACGCTCAGGACGACTGGCCGCATGGGGAAATGCCCTGTTGGCCGGACTTGTTTCGCCGGACGACGCGGTAGTGGCCATCGTCGGGGAGGACGCCGTGCACCGGGTCGAGGGGCTGCCCGGTGAATCGGCGCCCGTCGGTCTCACGCTCGCGCTGGGGCGGCTGCGGACGCTGGGTGCGTCCGGGCTGCGGATCGCGCTGCCCGCGCCCGGGCATCCGCTCGGGCTGAGCGGGCCCCCCGAGTTCAACGCGCGGGCGCTGGACGCGGAGGAGGCGGTGATCTGCGAGGGCGCCGCGCTGGGGCTGGTGCCGGAGGTGTACGAGGTCGGGCCGGCCGGGGACGTACACGTCGAGGTCGTCTGGCACTGTCTGCCCGTACGGGAGGCGCCCCCCGCCGATGTGCCGTCCCTCGGGGAGGCCGAGCGGGAGTTGGCGGAGGCGTTGCGGGACGCGACGGCGGTGTTGTCGCGGCTGGACGTCGCCGGGTCGGGGCCGGTCGCGGAGGCGGCGATCGACGCGTACCGGGCGCGGGCGGAGGCCGGGCGCGAGGTGTTGGCGCCGGGGTATCCGCCTCGGGCGGTACGGGTGCTGGAGTTGGCGCAGCGGGTGGGGCTGCTGATCTCGGTGGCGTCCGAGAACGGGCCCGGGGGTGCGGTGAGCGCGTCGGAGATCTCGGCGCGGGCCGAGGCGTTGCGGCCGGTGGAGCGGACGGCTCGGCGGGCGCAGGTCGCGGCGTACAACTCCGTTGTGGTTGAGCGGGGGGTGCGGTGAGGTTTGTTCGGGGGTGCGGGTCTGTTGGTGTGGGCGTCTCTGGGGGCTGCCGCCCCCAGGCCCCCGCTTCGGCCTGGACGGCCTCGTCCTCAAACGCCGGACGGGCTGAAACGTAACGCCGAGAGCCCCGCGAACCGTTCTTGTTCGCGGGGCTCTCGGCGTTACCGTCCGGTGTCAGTCGTTCACGCCGGTGTTGCCGAAGGCCGGGTTCAGGGCGCCGATGAGGTTGGCCGTGTTGCCGACGGCGTTGACCGGGACGTGCACGGGGACCTGGCCGAGGTTGCCCGAAGCCACGCCCGGGGACTTCGCGGTCACACCGTGGGCGTCCGAGTCGGCGGCGGCTGCACCCGCGCCGGCGCCCGCGGCGGCACCGGCGATCGTGACGGCCACGGCTGCCTTCTTGGCGATGTTCATGGGAAGCGTCCTCCTGCGATTGCGTGGGCGACCCGGCCGCGGGTCGTACGCCGCGCAACGCGGGAGAGGTGCCGGGCGATACGGATCCCTACGGTGAAATGCCCGTCCGGGGCAATCCGCGACGCCCGACCGACCTCCCCACGGTTTCTCAGTGGTTGAGGCCGAGGTTGCCGAAGGCGGGGTTCAGCGCGCCGATGACGTTGACGCTGTTGCCCACCACGTTCACCGGGATGTGCACCGGGGCCTGGATGAGGTTGCCCGAGGCGACACCCGGCGAGCCGACGGCCTTGCCGTCCGCGTGCGCACCGTCCGTGGCGGAGGCGAAACCGGCGCCGGCGGCGACCAGGCCACCCGCGACCATCGTGACAGCGACGGCCTTCTTCAGGTTCTTCACTTCTGAGCCCTCCCATTGCGTTCACCGCGGCAGGTCGCCGCGGCACGCACTGAAGAACGCCGGAGATCCACGAAGGATGCGCCATCCGGGGGACATTCCCACGACGGTATGAATCTCAGCCCGGAAGGGAACGCTCCGAATTGCCGGTCATCCGGTCACACCGTGACGTACCGCCCACAACGCCGCCTGGGTGCGGTCCGCCAGATCGAGCTTCATCAGGATGTTCGAGACGTGTGTCTTCACCGTCTTCTCGGACAGGACCAAGGCCCTCGCTATCTCCCGGTTCGAGCGGCCGTCCGCGATCAGTGTCAGTACTTCCCGCTCCCGCTCGGTGAGCGAACCGCCCCTCCCTTGGCCCGAGTGCGTCTCCTCCTGGGTGAGGAGCGCGCCGGCGACCTCCGGCTGGAGCAGGATGTGTCCGGCGTGGACGGAGCGGATGGCTCCGGCGAGGGCGTCGGGGTCGATGTCCTTGTAGACGTACCCGGCGGCGCCCGCGCGCAGCGCCGGGACCACCGTGCGCTGTTCGGTGAAGCTCGTGACGATCAGCACGCGCGCGGGGTTGTCGAGTTCGCGGAGCTTGCGCAGCGCCTCGACGCCGTCCATGCCCGGCATCTTGACGTCCATGAGGACGACGTCGGGTTTGAGTTCCTCCGCGCGGTCGACCCCCTCGGCTCCGTCCGACGCCTCGCCCACGACCTCGATGTCGCCCTGCACTTCGAGGAACGTGCGCAGGCCGCGGCGGACCACTTGGTGGTCGTCGACGAGCAGCACCTTGATCGCGTCAGCCACCGGGGACCTCCATCTCGATGGTGGTGCCCTTTCCGGGCGCCGATTGCACATCCAGCCTGCCGCCGACCCCACTCGCCCGGTCCCGCATGGAGACCAGGCCGAGGTGGCGTCCGGCGCTACGTACCGCCGTCGGGTCGAAGCCGCCGCCGTCGTCGGTGATGCGCAGGGCCGCGCCCTGGCCGCGCTTCGTGAGGGTCACCTCCACCAGGGCCGCCCCGGAGTGTCTCAGCGCGTTGTGCAGGGCCTCCTGGGCAACCCGCAGCAGCGCCTCCTCCTGGGCCGCCGGCAGGGCACGGACCCCGCGGCTGTCGAAGGTCACGCGCGCGGAGTGCGCTCGGTCGAGGACCTGGGCGTGGGTGCGGAGCGTGGCGATCAGGCCGTCCTCGTCCAGGGCCGTGGGGCGCAGTTCCACGACCGCCGCGCGCAGTTCGTCGGCCGCCTCCGCGGCGAGCGCGGCCACCTGCTGCAACTCGCCCTTGGCGCGGTCGGGGTCGCGGTCCACCAGGGTGGCGGCGGCCTGGGCCGTCAGGCGCAGGGAGAACAGCTTCTGGCTGACCGCGTCGTGCAGTTCGTGGGCGAGGCGGGAGCGTTCCTCGGCGATGGTCAGTTCGCGGCTGCGTTCATAGAGGCGGGCGTTGGTCAGGGCGATCGCCGCGTGCTGGGCGAGGATCGACAGGAGTTCCTGGTCGTCCTCGGTGAAGCCGCAGCCGCCGTCCGGCTTCGCGCAGTTCTTGTTGGCCAGGAACAGGGCTCCGAGCACCTCGTCGCCGTCCCGGATCGGCAGGCCCAGGAAGTCGGACATGTCGGGGTGGGCGGAGGGCCAGCCCTCGAAGCGCGGGTCCTTGCGGACGTCGGCGAGGCGCTCGGGCCTGGCCTCGTCCAGCATCGCGGCGAGGATGCCGTGCCGGCGCGGGAGGGGGCCGATGGCCTTCCACTGGGCGTCGCTGACGCCGTCGACCACGAACTGGGCGAAGCCGCCGTGGTCGTCCGGGACGCCGAGCGCGGCGTACTGCGCGTCGAGCAGCTCTCTGGCGGAGGCGACGATCGTCTTGAGGACGTCGCGCACCTCCAGGTGCCTGCTCATGGCCAGCAGCGCGGCGCTCACCGCGGACAGACCGGACCGTGGTCCTTGACTCATGCCCTCACGGTACCGGCGGGGTGTGACAGTGCGTATCCGCCCAGTGGTGGCCCCGGTCTGGGCCGAAGGGCCTAGGGCAAAGGGCCCCACCGGATTGCGGCCCCCGGACGAGGCGGCCGGGACGGTCCCGTTCCTACGTTGGGTGCACTGCCGATCACCGGCAGCCGAGGACGAGGGGACGCGTGTCATGCCGGTAGCGATCATCACGGGGGCTTCCAAGGGGCTGGGGCGGGCGCTGGCCTCGGCGCTCGCCCAACGCGGCTGGGATCTCGTACTGGACGCCAGAACCCCGGCGGCCCTGCATGCCACCGCCGAGGCGCTCTCGGCGCACGGAGGGCGGGTGGAGGCCCTCCCAGGGGATGTCACGGACGGCGGTCACCGTGCCGGGCTGGTCTCGGCGGCGCGGAAGCTGGGCGGCGTCGATCTCCTGGTGAGCAACGCGAGCGCGTTGGGCGCGGAACCCCTCGTACGGCTGGAGGGGCTGTCCCTGGAGGGGCTGCGACGGGCGCTTGAGGTGAATGTCGTGGCCGCGCTGGGCCTGGTCCAGGAGGCGCTGCCGCTGTTGCGGGAGTCGGCGGCCGGGACGGTGATCGCCGTCAGTTCGGACGCGGCGGCCGAGGCGTACGAGACGTGGGGCGGCTACGGGGCGTCCAAGGCGGCCCTCGACCAGCTGGCGGCGGTGCTCGGGGAGGAGGAGCCCGGGGTGCGGGTCTGGGCGGTCGACCCCGGTGACATGGGGACGGACCTGTACGCGGCGGCCGTACCGGACGACGACGATCCGCGGCCCGAGCCCGGCAGCGTCGTGCCCGCGTTTCTGCGGCTGCTGGACGAGCGGCCGGCCAGCGGGCGGTACTCGGCGCCGTCCCTGCTGGAGGTGCGATGACGCTGACCGTGCGGGTGCCGGAGGAGTTGTCGGCGCGGGTGCCGGCCGAGCAGCGTGGGCCGGGTCTTGACCGGGACGACGTACGGCTGCTCGTGTCGCGGGGGACCGCGGTGTCGCATCACGCGTTCGCCGAGCTGCCCCGGCAGCTGCGGGCCGGGGATCTGCTCGTCGTCAACACGTCGCCGACGCTGGCCGCCGCCGTGGACGGGTGGATCGGGCACGCGCGCGTGGTGGTGCATTTCTCGACGCGTGGGGACGACGGGCGGTGGGCCGTCGAGCTGCGGGATCCCGACGGAAGGGGCACCACGCGCGCGCGTGCGGGCGGACCCGAGGGAACGGCCGTACGGCTGCCCGGGGGCGTACGGCTGGTCCTGGAGGAGCCGCTGACCGCGTGCGCCGCCCGGCTGTGGTGGGCGCGGGCGGACGGGCAGGTGCCGCCTGTCCTGCGGGCGCACGGGCGCCCCATTCGTTACTCCTATACGGAACGGGACCAGCCGTTGGCCGTCTATCAGACGGTGTTCGCGCTGCCGTCCTGCGACGGGGCGGGCAGCGCGGAGATGCCGAGTGCCGCGCGGCCCTTCACCGCGCGGCTGGTGGCGGAGCTGGTGAGCCGGGGTGTGCAGTTCGCGCCCGTCCGGCTGCACACGGGGGTCGCGTCGACGGAGGCGCACGAGCCGCCGTATCCGGAGCGGTTCGCGGTGCCGGAGGCCTCGGCCCGGTTGATCAACGCCGTGCGGGCCGGGGACGGGCGGGTCGTGGCGGTCGGTACGACGGCGGTGCGGGCCGTGGAGTCCGCGGCCGGGCCGGACGGTGTGGTCTGGGCGGCCGAGGGGTGGACCGATCTGGTGGTGACGCCCGAGCGCGGAGTACGGGTCGTCGACGGGCTGCTGACTGGGCTGCACGAGCCTCAGGCGTCGCATCTGCTGATGCTGGAGGCGGTCGCGGGGCGGGCGGCGATCGACCGTGGGTACGAGGAGGCGCTGCGCGAGCGGTACCTGTGGCACGAGTTCGGGGACGTGCATCTCCTCCTTCCGGCGGAGGCCTGAAACAAATGCCTCACGCTGAGCATTGCTCTCGCAACTACTGGTGAGATGCGTGTGCGGCCGATGTGACCCCGCACATAGGACGCACATCACTTACTAGGGGTCATAGGAGACAAACGCTCACACGGTGAGCGGGAAAGACGCTCCGGTCTGTCCTATTTTGCCCTTCACGGGTCCACTACCCCTCCTAGTACGTCACACCTTTGCCACACAATTTTGCGGCCGCTAAGAATGGCAGCCGTCGCTCAGCGCCGCGGGTTCCGCCCGCGGCGTTTGTGCCGGAAGCACCACTGTCCCCACCGGACGCCGAGCGACCTCCGCGCTATTCGAAGAGGTCCACCGCCATGCCCAAGAACACCGCCACTTCCGGTCACAGTCGCAAGCTGACCAGGACCCACAAGTTCTCGATCGCCGGAGTCGCCACGCTCGGCGCGGCCGCCCTCGCGTTCACCGCGGTGCCGGGCAACGCGCAGACCACCTCCGAGGTCGCCTCCGTCACCGCTCCCGTGGTGTTCAGCCAGGAGCGGGCCAAGGACGTGAAGGCGAGCGTCACCGACCAGCTGGCCGGCGCGACCGTGAAGGCCGAGGCCGCCGCGGCGAAGAAGAAGGCAGCCGACGCCGCTGCCGCAAAGAAGGCCGCCGCGAAGAAGGCCGCTGCCAAGAAGGCTGCGGCGAAGGCGGCGAAGGAGCGCGCGGCGAAGGCGGCCGCGAGCCGGGCCGCCAAGCGCGCCGCCATCAAGAAGGCCGCCGTGAAGTCGTACAGCAACAACCTGGACGGCTGGATCAAGGAGTCCCTGGACATCATGAAGGCCAAGGGCATCCCGGGTTCGTACAACGGTCTGTACCGCAACATCATGCGGGAGTCCTCGGGCAACCCGAACGCGATCAACAACTGGGACATCAACGCCATCAACGGCGTCCCGTCGATCGGTCTGCTGCAGGTCATCAAGCCGACCTTCGACGCGTACCACGTCTCGGGCACCGTCCACAGCCAGTACGACCCGGTCGCCAACATCACGGCCGCCGCCAACTACGCGGCCGACAAGTACGGCTCGATCGACAACGTCAACGGCGCGTACTGAGGCCGCGCGGACCTCTCGTACGCCGAAGGGCGGCACCCCCGCCGGGGTGCCGCCCTTCACCGTCGTACGGGCTCGGTCACTTGCGCATGACCTCGGGCTCGTGGCGGCGCAGGAAGCGGGCCACGAAGAAGCCGCAGATCACGCCGAGGGCGATCAGGGCGGCCATGTCGATGCCCCAGGCCATGGCCGTGTGGTCCCAGAGGGGGTCCGTGCTGCCGGGGTCGTCGACGTTCGGGCTGATCTTGTTGAAGTCGAGCGTGGCCCCGGCGGCGGCGACCGCCCAGCGGGACGGCATCAGGTACGAGAACTCGTTGACGCCGATGTTGCCGTGCAGGATGAACAGACAGCCCGTGAACACGACCTGGATGATCGCGAACATGACGAGCAGCGGCATGGTCTTCTCTGAGGTCTTCACCAGGGACGAGATGACCAGGCCGAACATCATCGACGTGAAGCCGAGCGCCATGATCGGGATGGAGAGTTCCAGCAGCACGAGCTTGCCGAAGATCAGGCCCTCTTCGGGGACCGTGCGGCTGGCGAAGCCGATCGCGCCGACCATGAGGCCCTGCAGGACCGTGATGAAGCCGAGGACGATCACCTTGGACATCAGATACGCGGAGCGCGACAGACCGGTCGCGCGCTCCCGTTCGTAGATGACCCGTTCCTTGATCAGCTCGCGGACGGAGTTGGCGGCGCCGGCGAAGCAGGCGCCCACCGCGAGGATGAGGAGGACGGTGGTGGCCGTGCCGTTCGGGATGTTGACGCCGTTCCTGGCCACCTTGCCGGGCAGCAGGGTCTTGTCCGGGTCGATGAGCAGGCTCACCGCGCCGAGGACCGCGGGCAGGATCACCGTCAGCGCCAGGAAGCCCTTGTCGGAAGCGATGACCGCCGTGTACCGCCGGATCAGGGTCATCAGCTGGGAGCCCCAGCCCTGCGGCTTGGGCGGGCGCATGGCCTGTGCGGGCGGCATGTGTACGGACTGCGGGGCGACGGCGTCGATGTCCGCGGCGTACATCTGGTAGTGCTGCGAGCCCTTCCAACGGCCCGCCCAGTCGTAGTCGCGGTAGTTCTCGAAGGCGGAGAAGACATCGGCCCAGGTGTCGTAGCCGAAGAAGTTCAGAGCCTCCTCGGGCGGGCCGAAGTACGCCACCGCGCCGCCCGGCGCCATCACCAGGAGCTTGTCGCAGATCGCCAGTTCGGCCACGGAGTGCGTGACGACGAGGACCGTACGGCCGTCGTCGGCGAGGCCGCGCAGCAGCTGCATGACGTCGCGGTCCATGCCCGGGTCGAGGCCGGAGGTCGGCTCGTCCAGGAAGATCAGCGACGGCTTGGTGAGCAGCTCCAGGGCCACCGACACGCGCTTGCGCTGGCCGCCGGAGAGGGAGGTGACCTTCTTCTCCTTGTGGATGTCGAGCTTCAGCTCGCGCAGCACCTCGTCTATGCGGTGCTCGCGCTCCTCCGTCGTGGTGTCGGCGGGGAAACGCAGTTTGGCCGCGTACTTGAGGGCCTTCTTGACGGTCAGTTCCTTGTGCAGGATGTCGTCCTGCGGGACCAGACCGATGCGCTGGCGCAGCTCGGCGAACTGCTTGTACAGGTTCCGGTTGTCGTAGAGGACATCGCCCTTGTTGGCCGGGCGGTAGCCCGTGAGCGCCTTCAGGAGCGTCGACTTGCCGGAGCCGGACGGGCCGATGACCGCGATCAGCGACTTCTCCGGTACGCCGAAGGAGACGTCCTTGAGGATGTCCTTGCCGCCGTCCACCGTAACCGTCAGATGGCGGGCCGAGAAAGAGATCTCGCCGGTGTCGACGAACTCCTCGAGCCGGTCGCCGACCAGACGGAAAGTGGAGTGGCCGACGCCGACGATGTCGTTCGGGCCGAGCAGCGCGGTGCCACCCTTGGCGATCGGCATGCCGTTGACGTACGTGCCGTTGTGCGAGCCCAGGTCACGGATCTCGAAACGGCCGTCGGGCGTCGCGTGGAACTCGGCGTGGTTGCGGGAGACCTGGAGGTCGGAGACGACCAGGTCGTTCTCCAGCGCACGGCCGATGCGCATCACGCGGCCGAGGAGCAGCTGGTGGAAGGTGGTCGGGCTGCGGTCGCCGTACACCGGCGGCGCCCCCGCGCCCGAGTCGGGGCCCTGCTGCCGCGGGACCGCGGCGGCCTGCTGCGGCTCGGACCGCGGCCAGCTCTGCTCCGGCGCCTGCTGCTGCGGCGGCGGCTGCTGAGCCCAGCCGGGGCTCGCGCCCTGGGCCGCGAACGGCTGCTGCTGAGGCTGCGCCGCCTGCGGTGTCGCGACCGAGGCGGCACTGCTGGAGAGGTTCAGCCGCGGGCCGTCGGTGGCGTTGCCGAGATGGACGGCCGAGCCGGGCCCGATCTCCATCTGATGGATGCGATGCCCCTGCACGAAGGTGCCGTTGGTGCTGCCGTGGTCCTCGATGGCCCAGCTCCGGCCCCCCCAGCTGATCGTGGCGTGCCGCCAGGAGACCCTGGCGTCATCGAGCACGATGTCCCCCTGCGGATCACGTCCGAGGGTGTACGGCCTGGACGAATCGAGCGTCCAGGTCCGTCCGTTCAATTCGAGTACGAGTTCAGGCACTCCAGCCCCACTGAGTTGTCCCCCGAAATTAGCCCCAACACGGGGAGTCTAGGGATGTCGAACATCGTGGGGAACTATTTCAGGCTCAGCCCCTGACCGAAAGTCGGGCCTTGCGGACGGAGCGTGCAAGCGGACAGCGACGCGCCGTTGACGGGGTGGAAACCGGCCCGGAGAGTGGTAATCCCACGCGAGGGGGACACGCGGGGTGGACCGCCGCCGCGCGGATCGGGGGCTGACGATGGGCATCGAGACCGCCGAGCAGGGCAGGAGGCTGCCGTGGGGAGACGTGCTGCTCTCCGCGATCGCCGCTGTGAGCTGGGCGTTGATCGGAATGGCGGGCACGGCCGCGCTCGGACTGCATCTGCTGGAGGCGGACTCCACGGCCTCTCTCGGCCCGATGACCGCGGCGGTTGTGGCACTTGGGGCGGGTGGTTCGGTCACCCCGTCCGGTGATGTGTCGGCCTTCGGCCTGAAAGGAGCGGAGGCGGCCACCGCCATCGAGATCACGCCACTCGGCGTCGGCCTGGTGGGTGCGTTGCTTTTGTCCTGGTTCTTCCTACGGTCCCTGCGCGGCGCGGGAGTTGTGATCTCCCTGTCCGAACTCCTCACGCGCGCGGGTGCGGTGATCGCCCTTTTCGTCGCGACCCTGGGCGGGCTGGCCTGGGCGGGGCACGACGTCATCACGATCGACGGCGGCGCTCTGGGCCTCGACGATCTGCCGGGCACGGGCGGCGGAGGCGACGGGGGCGGGGGTCTCGACATCCCCGGGCTCGGTGACATCAGCGGTCTGCTGCCCGACCGGGTCGGAGACCTGGTCGACGCGAAGGCGGCGGTCGGCTTCACCGTCGACACGCTGCCCACCCTGCTCGGCGGCCTGGTCTGGGCGGCCGGAGTCCTAGCGATCGCCCTCCTGGCCTCCCGCCGCACTCCCCTGCCACCCGGCTGGGAAGCGGTCCACCGCGTCGTACGTCCGGCTGCGTCCGCCCTGGTCACGGTGTTGCTGGTGGCGGTGGCGGCCGGGTTCGCGGCGGCGGCGTACGCGGCGATCGGCGACGACCATCCCAAGCGCATCGCGGGCGCGGCCCTGCTCGGCGCCCCCAACGGGGTCTGGCTGGGCGTCCCGATCGGCCTGTTCGTCCCGTTCGACGGCAGCGCGTCCGGGATCCTGGTGAACGTCCTCCCGGACCCCCTGGACCGGCTCCTCAGCAGCTCGGAGACCGATCAGTCGGTCAGCCTCGGCAAACTGGCCGAACTGGACAGCCGGGTGTGGCTGTTGGGCGTCGCGGCGGTCCTGATGATGCTGCTCGCGGGCATCCTCGCGGCGGCCCGGACACCGCTGGCCCGAGGTGTCGGCCCGGCCGACGTCCACGCGCGCGTGCCTCTCGCCGTACGGGATCCCGGCGCCCTGCGTTTCGTCGGCCGCTGCGCGCTGCGGCTGGGGGTGGTGACGGCGGTGGCGCTGCCGCTGCTGGCCTGGCTGGCGGAGGTGTCCGTGGACGCCTCGATCTCGGTCCTGGGCTTCGACGCGTTCGGCGCCGGAATCCAGCTGCACGGGCAGCTGGTCGCGGCTGTGCTGCTGGGCGCGCTGTGGGGCGCGGCCGCGGGCGCCGCCGGCGCGCTGCTGGCGTACGTGAGCGGGGCGGCGGGGTGGCGGGCGGTGCCGTTGGCACTGGGTGACACATGGGCGGGTCCGGCCGGGCCGGGAGGGGCGGGAGCGGCGACCGGGACCACGGGGACGCTGGGAGCTGTGGGGGCGACCGGGGTGACGGGTACGGCGGCCGAGGAGGCGCGGTACGGCGGTCACCCGGAGCAGGCCGGCGGGCCGGGCCCGTATCCCGGACCGCCGTCCGGACCGCCTTCCGGACCCCCGTCCGGCCCTTACGCGCCCGGTTCGCCGTACCGGCCGCCCAACCGCGACACCAATCCGTATCTGCGGCTGCCCGACGGGCTCCTGGAACCCGAGGACGCCCGGCCGGCCGAGCCGGGGCGGCCCTATGAGGGAGGCCAGCAGCCGGGGTCCGGATCCGGTCGGCCACCCGCGAGCGGTCGGGTCCCCTACGGCCGCCAGTCGTACGAGGGCGGGTGGCCGCCCGATGCCCCGCGTACGGGAGCGGGGTCGCCCGAAAGGAGCAGTGGGCCGGAGCGGGCCGGTTCCGGTGAGCGGAGTGAGCCCGGGAGCGGTCCGGGCGAGGGGCGCGGCTCGGGTGAGGACGAGCAGCCGCCCGAGAACCTGTACGGCCTTCCCACCATGGCCAGGCCGGTGACGCCGCCGCCACGACGGCCGGGGTGGCGCAGGGGCGGCTCGCCGGAGTCCCCGCCGGAGAAACGCACTCCTCCCCCGCCACCGCCGCCTCCGCCCCCACCGCCACGCACCCCCAAGGGACGGCGCTGACCTGCGCGTAAGCTTTTCGTCACGCACCCGAAACGTATTGTTCCCCGTCCGTCAGGCGGACCGCGTGCGCGGTGGGCACTGGGTGCCGGATACGGTGGAAACACCATGAACGCTGCGCAGACAGTTGACGTACCCACTCTTCTCGTCAAAATCTTCGGCAAGGACAGACCGGGCATCACCGCCGGTCTGTTCGACACGCTTGCCGCCTACTCCGTGGACGTGGTCGACATCGAGCAGGTCGTCACGCGTGGCCGCATGGTGCTGTGCGCGCTGGTGACGCAGCCGCCTGCCGGGCTCGAAGGTGATCTTCGGGCCACCGTCCACAGCTGGGCGGAGTCCATGAAGATGCAGGCGGAGATCATCTCCGGGCTCGGTGACAACCGGCCGCGCGGACACGGTCGTTCGGTCGTCACCGTGCTCGGGCATCCGCTGACCGCCGAGTCGACCGCCGCCATCGCCGCGCGGATCACCAGGACCGGCGGCAATATCGACCGTATCTTCCGGCTCGCCAAGTACCCCGTGACGGCGGTCGAGTTCGCCGTCTCCGGTGTCGCGACCGGGCCGCTGCGCACCGCCCTGGTCACCGACGCGGCGGCACTCGGTGTCGATGTCGCGGTCGTCGCGGCGGGGCTGCACCGGCGGGCGCAGCGTCTGGTCGTCATGGATGTGGACTCGACGCTCATCCAGGACGAGGTGATCGAACTCTTCGCCGCGCACGCGGGCTGCGAGGACGAGGTCGCCAAGGTGACCGCCGCCGCGATGCGCGGGGAACTGGACTTCGAGCAGTCGCTGCACGCGCGCGTGGCGCTGCTCAAGGGGCTCGACGCGTCGGTCGTGGACAAGGTGCGCAGCGAGGTCCGGCTCACGCCGGGAGCGCGCACGCTGATCCGTACGCTGAAGCGGCTCGGCTTCGAGGTCGGGGTCGTCTCGGGTGGGTTCACCCAAGTCACGGATGATCTCAAGGAGCGGCTCGGGCTGGACTTCGCCCAGGCCAACACGTTGGAGATCGTCGACGGGAAGCTGACGGGCAAGGTCGTCGGCGAGATCGTGGACCGGGCGGGCAAGGCTCGGCTGCTGCGGCGGTTCGCCGCGGAGGCGGGGGTGCCGCTGGACCAGACCGTGGCGATCGGTGACGGGGCGAACGATCTGGACATGCTGAACGCGGCGGGGCTCGGCGTTGCGTTCAACGCCAAGCCGGTGGTGCGGGAGGCTGCGCATACTGCGGTGAACTTCCCGTTCCTGGACACCGTGCTGTATCTGCTGGGGGTTACTCGGGAAGAGGTCGAGGCGGCGGACACCCACGAGTAGCCCTCTGGGAGTTGGGCGGGGCGGCTGCTCTTTGGTGGGGGCTTCTGTTTCGTCGCCGGGTGCGGGTTGCAGGCTGTGCCCACCCGTTCCGCCCGTGCGGAACGCCTGCCCACAGCCTGCCTGCTAACGCCTGTCCACAGCCTGTCTGCCTGCGTCGGCCTGTCTACTCCGTCGGGGCCCAGTAGTCGAGCAGTGTCGCCGTGCCCGGTTCCAGGGCCTTCCAGGGGCCCTCGAAGGTCAGCACCGCGAAGGCCGCTGCCGGGAAGCCCAGGTTGGTCAGCTTCGTTCGGGTGTCGCTCTCGGTGTCGCCGGTCAGGATGTCGGTGAGGGCCTGCACTCCGGGGTTGTGGCCGATCAGGACCACGTTGCGGGTGTCGTCCGGGGTTTCGTTGAGCAGGGCGATGAGCTGGCCGGGTGAGGCCTCGTAGATCCGCTCCTCGTAGACGGTCTTCGGCCGTTGCGGGAGTTCCTGGACCGCGAGTTTCCATGTCTCTCGGGTCCGGGTGGCGGTGGAGCACAGGGCCAGGTCGAAGGGGGTGCCGGTGTCGGCCAGTTTTCGTCCGGCGACAGCGGCGTCCTTCCGGCCCCGGTCAGCGAGCGGGCGCTCGTGGTCGGCCACCTGGGGCCAGTCGGCTTTCGCATGCCGGAAGAGGACGATCGTGCGGGATTCTGCGACGCTCATGGCATCCAGCTTCGCATGAAACACGCCATGGGGCGCAGGGAGTTGACGGGCGGCTCCGCAGGTGGGAATGAGGCATTTACGGCGCTCAACGCACCACCAGCTCCCGCGCGCGCTCAAGGAAGTGGGCGATCACCGGGTCGCCCGTCGCCGCCTGTGCGTCGGTCGGGTTCAGCATCAGGGCGAGCAGCACGACGAACGCGAGCGTCGGCAGGGCCAGGGCCCACCATGGCAGCCGTATGTCGACTCCACGCGTGGTCGCCGGAAGGGGCCGGGAGTGCGTGCGGGCCGACATGATGCCTCCGTGGGTCTTCGAGCCGTCGGTGGCCCGGATCTCGCGGCCACACCTCGAAGTTACGGAACCGGCGGGCCTCAACCCATCCGGTGATCCACCCACTTGACCCTGAGACTCGCCCCCTAGGGGATGGTGGGGATACCCCCACCAACGGCCCTCACGGTGAGGCGATGGTCGCGATGACGGCGATGATCACGAAGATGGCGAAGAAGGAGCCGAAGACGAGCAGCATCTTCTTCTGGCCGTTCTGGGGGTTCGGGTCGAGCACTGGCATACGGCCAGTCTCGCACCCGTCGCACCTGCCCGTGCCTCCGGGGTGCCCGGGGTGCCCGGGGTGCCCCGCAGCCCGGGGGTGGGGTCAGCGGGCCGCCTCCGCCTCGTCCTCGACCGTGCGATCGCGTCCGGCCAGTACGCCCACCACCATCTGCGGCAGCATCAGGCCGGCCATCAGCGCGAGCGGCAGCCCCCACCCCCCGCTGTGCTGGTAGAGCACGCCCACGAGGAGCGGCCCGGGGATGGAGATCAGATAGCCCGTGCTCTGCGCGAAGGCCGACAGCTGGGCGACGCCAGCGCCCGTCCTGGCCCGCATCCCGACCATCGTGAGGGCCAGCGGGAAGGCGCAGTTGGCGGTGCCGAGCAGGACCGCCCAGGCCCAGGCGCCGCCGGCCGGCGCGAGGTACAGGCCCGCGTACCCGAGGAGTCCGCACACGCCGAGGAAGACCACGATCGGGCCCTGGTGGGGCAGGCGTGTGGCGACGCGCGGGATGACGAAGGCGAGCGGCACGCCCATCGCCATGGTCACGGCGAGCAGCAGTCCGGCGGTGCCGGCCGGGACACCCGCGTCCCGGAAGATCTGCGCCAGCCAGCCCATGGTGATGTAGGCGGCGGTGGCCTGGAGCCCGAAGAACACGGCGAGCGCCCAGGCGGTACGGCTGCGGGTGATGCGCAGTGCGCCGGCCCGTCGACCGACGGTGGACGTCCCGCGCGCGTGGGGCGCCTCCCGCTGGTCACCGCCCGGGCCCCGTTCCCGTACGAGCGGGATCCAGGGCACCACGGCCACCGCCGCGAGAACCGCCCAGACGGTCAGTCCCGCCTGCCAACTCCCGCCCAGCGCATCGGTCATGGGCACGGTGACCGCCGCCGCGGTGGCGGTCCCGAGGGCGAGGGCCATCGAGTACAGGCCCGTCATGGAACCGACCCGGTCCGGGAACCAGCGCTTGACGACGACCGGCATCAGGACGTTGCTGACCGCGATGCCCATGAGGGCGAGCGCGCTGGCGGCCAGGAAACCGGCGGTGGTGCCCGTGTAGGGCCGGATCGCCAGTCCTGCGGCGATGGCGACCATGCCCCCGCAGACGACCGCGCCGACGCCGAAGCGGCGGGCCAGGCGCGGTGCCATGACTCCGAAGAGGGCGAAACAGAACGAGGGCAGGGAGGTGAGCACTCCGGCCAGGGTGCCGCTCATGCCGACTCCGTCGCGCACCTCTTCGAGGAGGGCGCCGAAGCTGGAGATGGCGGGGCGGAGGTTGAGGGCGGCCAGTACGACGCCGACGACGACCAGCCGCGTGAGCCACGCGCGCGTGGCCGCTCCCCCGGCTTCGCTCTCCGGCCCGGCGGAACTCCGTATGGATGTGGACATGGGCATGGGCATGGACGTCGTCGTCCGGGTTTCCTCGCTCACCATGCCGACTATCATAGAATCATGGGATGATTGGTTGTAGTCCCCCGTGCGAAGATGTGCCATGCCACCGCTGAGCCACCCCCGTCGATCGGCCCTGTCCGAGCAGGTCATCGCCTCGCTGCGGGGCCAGATCACCTCGGGCGAGTGGCCCGTCGGTGCCCGTATCCCGACCGAGCCGGAGCTTGTCGAGCAGCTCGGAGTGGCCCGGAACACCATCCGCGAGGCCGTCCGGGCCCTCGCACACAACGGGCTGCTGGACATCCGCCAGGGCTCGGGCACCTACGTCGTGGCGACCAGCGAGCTGGCCGGTGTGATGCACCGCCGGTTCGCCGACGCGGACCCCCGGCACATCGCCGAGCTGCGGTCCACGCTGGAGTCGGGCGCCGCCGAGCTGGCGGCCCTGCGCCGCACCGAACGCGACCTCAGGCAGCTGGACGCGCTCCTGGTGCGCCGGGACGAGGCCTGGGCGTCCGGCGACGCGGAGGCGTTCGTGACGGCCGACGCGAGCCTGCACATGGCCGTGGTGGCCGCGTCCCACAACGACGTGATGACGGCGATGTACGCGGACCTGGGCGAGGTGCTGCGGGAGTGGCTGCGCGACGACGTGGGCGAGGAGCTGACCCCTGACTCCTTGGTGGACCACGCCCCGCTCGTGGACGCGATCCGCGCGGGCGACGCGGCGGCCGCCGCCAGGGAGGCTGCGGGCTATCCGTTCTCGTGCCGGCTCAGGCCGTCCGCTTCTGGTGGCTGACCCACACCGAGCGGACCTCCTTCCAGCAGCGGCCGGTGAGCCGTACGGTCTGCGCGGGCCCGGCCTCGACCGAGGCGCCGTCGCTGTCCAGGTCCCACCAGCGGTCGCACTCGATGTGCAGACGTACGCGGTCGGTGGCCACGTAGGGGTTGTGGCAGTACGCGGTCACCTCGGAGCCGGCGATCCGGGTGTGGCACGTGGCGCCGAAGGGCTCGGGCCGCTCCGGCTGCCGTGCCTCCACGCGCGCGTGGGCGTGGGGAACGGCCTCGTACGGAAGGGCGGTGGCGAGGGCTACGGCGACGAGCAGCGGGGCGAAGCTGCGAGACAGGCGCACAAGGAAGACCTCCTCGGCCGTGCTCGGGAGGAACGCGAGGTGAACGCGTAATCCAGAGTGCCCAGTTAGCCCTCTCCCCCGCTCGGCCGGATGAGCCGAACGGGTGACACGCCGAGGGCCCGCGCCGGAACGGAACGCGAGCCCTCGAACGTCGGCCGAGCCTCAGGAGGCGTCGGCGGTGGTCACGCGCCGATCGCGTGCAGCCCGCCGTCCACGTGGATGATCTCGCCGGTGGTCTTCGGGAACCAGTCGCTGAGCAGGGCGACGATGGCGCGGCCGGCCGGCTCGGGGTCCTTCAGGTCCCACTCCAGGGGCGACCGGGCGTCCCACACCGACGCCAGCTCGCCGAAGCCCGGGATGGACTTGGCGGCCATGGAGGCGAGGGGACCGGCGGAGACGAGGTTGCAGCGGATGTTCTGCTTGCCCAGGTCACGGGCGACGTAACGGCTGGTGGCCTCAAGGGCGGCCTTGGCGGGGCCCATCCAGTCGTACTGCGGCCAGGCGAACTTGGCGTCGAAGGTGAGGCCGACGACCGAGCCACCGTTCTGCATCAGCGGCAGGCAGGCCATGGTGAGCGACTTCAGGGAGTACGCCGAGACGTGCATCGCGGTGGCGACGGACTCGAACGGCGTGTTCAGGAAGTTGCCGCCGAGGGCGTCCTGCGGGGCGAAGCCGATGGAGTGGACGACGCCGTCGAGGCCGCCGAGCTCCTCGCCGACGAGGTCGGCCAGCCGTGCGAGGTGCTCGTCGTTGGTGACGTCGAGCTCGATGACCTTGGTGGGCTTGGGCAGCTTCCTGGCGATGCGCTCGGTCAGCGTGGGCCGCGGGAACGCGGTCAGGATGATCTCCGCGCCCTGCTCCTGGGCCAGCTTGGCGGCGTGGAAGGCGATGGACGACTCCATCAGCACACCGGAGATCAGGACGCGCTTGCCCTCGAGAATTCCGCTCATGGTGATCAGTGACCCATTCCCAGTCCGCCGTCAACGGGGATGACGGCTCCAGTGATGTACGAGGCGTCGTCCGAGGCGAGGAACCGCACCGTTGCGGCGATCTCCTCCGGCTGCGCGTACCGGCCGAGCGGCACCTGCTTCACGATGGTCTCGCGCTGCTCGTCGGTGAGGACCTTGGTCATGTCTGTGTCGACGAAGCCGGGCGCGACGACGTTGAAGGTGATGTTGCGCGAGCCCAGCTCACGGGCGAGGGACCGCGCGAAGCCGACCAGACCGGCCTTGGAGGCGGCGTAGTTGGCCTGACCGGGACCGCCGTACAGACCGACGACCGAGGAGATGAGGACGACGCGGCCCTTCTTGGCGCGCAGCATGCCGCGGTTGGCACGCTTGACGACGCGGAAGGCGCCGGTGAGGTTGGTGTCGACGACGGACGTGAAGTCGTCCTCGGACATGCGCATCAGGAGCTGGTCCTTGGTGACACCGGCGTTGGCGACGAGGACCTCGACCGGGCCGTGCTCGGCCTCGATCTCCTTGTAGGCCTGCTCCACCTGCTCGGTGTCGGTGATGTCGCACTTGACGGCGAGGAAGCCTGTCGGCGGCTCACCGGATCGGTATGTGATGGCGACCTTGTCGCCGGCATCGGCGAACGCGCGGGCGATGGCGAGGCCGATGCCCCGGTTGCCTCCGGTGACGAGAACCGAGCGGCTCAACGGATCACCCTTTCGTTAGCGGTTCAACACCTGTCCGAACACCCGGCTGACAGGCTGCTTCTCCAAAAACCTATCGGTCCGCCCGCACGCGCGGACAATCGGGCACCGACAGTGGCTCACCCCTGGTCCTGTCGGGTCTCTACAGTCGGTGGGCCCGGACAGATCGAAGTGAATCCGTTGGAAGCCTCGCTGTCAGACCTGCATGATTCACTGCGAGACAGACGCATCACACTCACCGTGACAAGGAGAGGCCGCTCATGGCCCATGAGGTCGATCAGTCATTCCTGGCACTGCCCCTACGTGCCCTGGCCGACGCCGCCCTCGCACGTGCGCGTGCGCTCGGTGCCGACCACGCGGACTTCCGGTTCGAGCGGGTGCGCAGCGCGTCCTGGCGGCTGCGGGACGCCAAGCCGTCCGGATCGTCCGACACCACGGACCTGGGGTACGCGGTGCGGGTGGTGCACGGCGGTACCTGGGGGTTCGCGTCGGGCGTGGATCTGAGCATGGACGCCGCCGCGAAGGTCGCCTCGCAGGCCGTGGCCATGGCGAAGCTGTCCGCCCAGGTGATCAAGGCGGCGGGGTCCGACGAGCGGGTGGAGCTGTCCGACGAGCCCGTGCACGCGGACCGGACGTGGATCTCGTCTTACGAGATCGACCCGTTCACCGTGCCGGACGAGGAGAAGGCCGGGCTGCTGGCCGAGTGGAGCGCGCGGCTGCTCGCGGCGAACGGCGTCAACCATGTCGACGCCTCACTGCTCACGGTGCACGAGAACAAGTTCTACGCCGACACCGCGGGGACCGTCACCACACAGCAGCGGGTGCGGCTGCACCCGCAGTTCACGGCCGTCTCGGTCGACGAGTCGAGCGGCGAGTTCGACTCGATGCGGACCATCGCGCCGCCCGTCGGGCGCGGCTGGGAGTACCTCACGGGCCGGGGCTGGGACTGGGAGTCCGAGCTGGAGCAGATCCCCGAGCTGCTCGCCGAGAAGATGCGAGCGCCGAGCGTCGAGGCGGGACTGTACGACCTGGTCGTCGACCCGTCCAACCTGTGGCTGACCATCCACGAGTCCATCGGCCACGCCACCGAGCTGGACCGGGCGCTGGGTTACGAGGCGGCGTACGCGGGCACGTCCTTCGCCACCTTCGATCAGCTCGGCAAGCTGAAGTACGGCTCCGAGCTGATGAACGTCACGGGCGACCGCACCGCCGAACACGGCCTGGCGACCATCGGGTACGACGACGAGGGCGTCGCCGGTCAGTCGTGGGACCTGGTGAAGGACGGGACGCTGGTGGGCTACCAGCTGGACCGGCGGATCGCGAAGCTGACCGGGTTCGAGCGGTCCAACGGGTGCGCGTACGCCGACTCTCCCGGGCATGTGCCCGTGCAGCGCATGGCCAATGTGTCGTTGCAGCCGGACCCGGCCGGGCTGGCGACCGAGGATCTCATCGGCGGGGTCGACCGCGGGATCTATGTCGTCGGGGACCGGTCCTGGTCCATCGACATGCAGCGGTACAACTTCCAGTTCACCGGACAGCGGTTCTTCAGGATCGAGAACGGCCGGATCACCGGGCAGCTGCGGGACGTGGCCTACCAGGCGACGACCACCGACTTCTGGGGCTCCATGGCGGCCGTCGGCGGTCCGCAGACGTACGTCCTGGGCGGTGCCTTCAACTGCGGCAAGGCCCAGCCGGGCCAGGTCGCGGCCGTGTCCCACGGCTGCCCGTCGGCCCTCTTCAAGGGCGTCAACATTCTGAACACCACGCAGGAGGCCGGTCGATGAGCGCCCGTATGAACAAGCCGCACGAGGTTGTCGAGCGGGCCCTCGAGCTGTCCCGGGCCGACGGGTGTGTCGTCATCGCCGACGAGGAGTCGAGCGCCAACCTGCGCTGGGCGGGCAACGCCCTCACCACCAACGGGGTCACGCGCGGGCGCACGCTCACCGTCGTCGCGACCGTCGGCGGCAAGCAGGGCACGGCCTCGGGGGTCGTCTCCCGCGCGGCCGTCACCTCCGACGAGCTGGAACCGCTCGTACGGGCCGCCGAGGCCGCCGCGCGCGGTGCGAGCCCCGCGGAGGACGCCCAGCCGCTGGTCGCGGGTGTGCCGTCGTCCCCCGACTTCACGGACGCGCCGACCGAGACCTCGTCCGCGGTGTTCGCCGACTTCGCGCCGGCGCTCGGCGAGGCGTTCGCCCGCGCGCGGGCCGGTGGCCGGGAGCTGTACGGCTTCGCCAACCACGAGCTGGTGTCGAGCTATGTGGGTACGTCGACGGGGCTGCGGCTGCGCCATGACCAGCCCAACGGGACGCTGGAGCTGAACGCCAAGTCCCCGGACCGTACGCGGTCCGCGTGGGCCGGGCGGTCGACGCGGGACTTCAAGGACGTCGACCCGGCCGCCCTCGACGCGGAACTCGCCGTACGGCTCGGCTGGGCGGAGCGGCGGATCGAGCTGCCGGCCGGGCGGTACGAGACGCTGCTGCCGCCGACGGCCGTCGCCGACCTGCTGATCTACCAGCTGTGGTCGGCGTCCGCGCGGGACGCCGCCGAGGGGCGCACGGTGTTCTCCAAGCCGGGCGGCGGGACACGCATCGGCGAGAAGCTCACCGAGCTGCCGCTGACCCTGCGCAGCGACCCGAACGAGCCGGGTCTGGAGGCCTCCCCCTTCCTGCTCGCCCACTCCTCCGGCGACGACCAGTCGGTGTTCGACAACGGGCTGCCGCTGAGCGCCACGGAGTGGATCCGCGAGGGCGAGCTGAACCGGCTGATCACCTCCCGGCACACCGCAGGCCTGACCGGCCTGCCGGTGTCCCCGGCGATCGGGAACATCGTCCTGGACGGGGGCGAGGACAAGTCCCTGGAGGAGATGGTCGCGAACACCGAGCGCGGGCTGCTGCTGACCTGCCTCTGGTACATCCGCGAGGTCGACCCGGCCACCCTGCTGCTGACCGGCCTGACCCGCGACGGGGTGTACCTCGTCGAGAACGGCGAGGTCAGCGGGGAGGTCAACAACTTCCGGTTCAACGAGTCGCCGGTGAATCTGCTGGGGCGGGCCGTCGAGGCGGGGCGTACGGAGAAGACGCTGCCCCGGGAGTGGAGCGACTGGTTCACCAGGGCCGCGATGCCCGCGCTGAGGGTGCCGGACTTCAATATGAGCTCTGTCAGTCAGGGCGTATAACCTCGTAGCCGGTAGTCGCTCGACTGCCGTACAACTGACTGTACGAAGACCATCCACAAGGAGATACGAGAACCGTGACGGACATCGTCGACGAGCTGAAGTGGCGTGGCCTCTGGGCCCTGTCCACTGACGAGGACGCTTTGCGCAAGGCGCTCGCGGACGGTCCCGTCACGTTCTATTGCGGTTTCGACCCGACGGCGGCCAGTCTGCACGTCGGCCACCTGGTGCAGGTGCTCACCATGCGCCGCCTCCAGCAGGCGGGCCTGCGTCCGCTGGCCCTTGTGGGCGGGGCGACCGGCCAGATCGGCGACCCGCGTCCGACGGCGGAGCGCACGCTGAACGACCCGGAGACGGTCGCGAACTGGGTGACCCGGCTGCGCGCGCAGATCGAGCCGTTCCTGTCCTTCGATGGCGAGAACGCCGCGGTGATGGTGAACAACCTGGACTGGACGGCCGGCCTGTCGGCCATCGAGTTCCTCCGGGACATCGGCAAGCACTTCCGCGTCAACAAGATGCTGACGAAGGACTCGGTCGCCCGGCGCCTGGAGTCCCAGGAAGGCATCAGCTACACGGAGTTCAGCTACCAGCTGTTGCAGGGCATGGACTTCCTGGAGCTGTACCGGAGGTACGGCTGCACGCTCCAGCAGGGCGGCAGCGACCAGTGGGGCAATCTCACGGCGGGCCTCGACCTGATCCACCGGCTGGAGCCCGACGCCGAGGCGCACTGCCTGGCGACGCCCCTGATGGTCAAGGCGGACGGCACCAAGTTCGGCAAGACCGAGGGCGGCGCCATCTGGCTCGACCCGGACATGACGACACCGTACGCGTTCTACCAGTTCTGGCTGAACGTGGACGACCGGGACATCTCGACGTACATGCGCATCCTGTCCTTCCAGTCCCCGGAGGAGCTGGAGGCGCTGGAGGCGCAGACCGCGGAGCGTCCGCAGGCGCGGGCCGCTCAGCGCGCGCTCGCCGAGGAGCTGACGACGCTGGTGCACGGCGCCGAGCAGACGGCCGCCGTGATCGCCGCGTCCAAGGCCCTCTTCGGCCAGGGCGAACTGGGTGAGCTGGACGAGCGGACGCTGACCGCGGCCCTCTCCGAGGTACCGCACATCCGGGTCGCCGAGGCGGGACCGGTCGTCGACCTGTTCGCCGAGGTCGGCCTGGTGGCCAGCAAGTCGGCCGCGCGGCGCACGGTGAAGGAGGGCGGCGCGTACGTGAACAACGTGAAGGTCGCCACCGAGGACGCGGTTCCCGCGAAGGAGGACCTGCTGCACGGACGGTGGCTGGTCCTGCGCCGGGGGAAGAAGAACCTGGCGGCGGTGGAGGTCACCGGCTGACCGGTCCGTACGTCGCGAGTACGTGTGAAGGGGGCGGCCCTGTTGCCAGGGCCGCCCACTACACACGTAGCGCAAGGCTC
>NZ_JBSFDA010000119.1:0-32253 GCF_053593675.1 Streptomyces sp. NPDC002156
GCCGCGCAGCGCCGCGAAGTCGGGGTACTGGGCCGGCGTCAGCCCGTACTTCTCGAAGACCTTCTCCGGAGTGAACCGGGTCGGGTCTGGGGGCGCAGCCCCCAGGGATGGGACGGGTAGGGGCGGCGGGGGCGAAACAAGCCCGCCCTCACCCCCGCGTCAACCCCAACAGCTCCCGCGCCGGCCCCGTCGGCCGATGCCCCACCGGCCACACCGCCCGCAGCTCCCGATCCAACCGCACCCCCGCCAACGGCACACACACCAACCGCCGCGTCGACAACTCCTCCCCCACCGCCAGTTCGCTCAACACCGCCGGCCCCGCCCCACCCACAGCCGAAGCCTTCACCGCAGTCGTCGACGACAACTCGATCAGCGGACGCGCCAACCCGCCCAACGCCGTATCCAGCACCTGCCGAGTCCCCGACCCCTCCTCCCGCAGGATCAACGGCGTCACCGCCAACTCCTCCGCCCCCACCGGCTTCCGCCGCCGCGCCCACGGATGCCCCGGCGCCGTCACCACGATCAGCCGGTCCTTCGCGACGACCGCCGAGTCAAGCCCGCTCGGCACACCCGTCCCCTCCACGAAGCCGAGATCCGCCTCGTCCGCCAGGACCCGCTCGGCCACGGTCGCCGAGTTCCCGGCGAGCAGCGACACCGCCGTCTCGGGCCGCAGCGCGCGCAGCGCGAGCAGCCAGCCCGGCAGCAGGTACTCGGCGATCGTCATGCTCGCCGCCACCCGCAGCCGGGAGTCGCGCCGCACCCGCAGGGCCTGCGCGCCGGCGTCGAACGCCTCCGCCGCCTCCACGACCCGCCGCGCCCAGTCGGTGACGAGCACACCCGCGTCCGTGAGCCGGGATCCGCGCGGCGACCGGTCCACGAGGGCCAGACCCAGCTGCCGCTCCATCGACCGGATACGGCTGCTGGCGGCCGGCTGCGTGACGCCCAGCTCCTGCGCCGCCCGCCCGAGACTCCCCAACCTGGCCACCGCGAGCAGCAACTCCATCGCGCCGAGATCCGGGACCCGGTGCGCGACACCCGCCGACCGCGAGGCCCTACCCTCCACATCAGCCATAGATCCAGCTTATGCCCTCATTCACCCAAGCCCCCTGGTGACCGCCCTCACCCCGCGCGACCGTGAGGACATGGCCATCGCAGCCCCTGCCCTCGCCCGCCCACTCCCCCAGCCGCACATCCTCCTCGGTCCCCTCCGCCACCTCGGCCCCAACTGGTACGCCCCCGTCATGGGCACCGCCATCGTGGGCACCGCGGGTGCCGGTCTCCCCGGCGCGGACGGCATCCCGGGACTGCGTACCGCCTGCACGGCCGTCTGGGCCCTCTCCCTCGCCCTCCTGCTCGCGCTGCTGTGCGCCCGCGCCCTGCACTGGGCCCACCACCACGACCAGGCACGCGCCCACCTCCTCGACCCGGCGACGGCACCCTTCTACGGCTGTCTCGCCATGGCCCTGACCGCTGTCGGCGGTGGCGCACTCCTCGTCGGGCGGGACTGGATCGGCCTCCCTGCCGCCCTCGCCCTGGACGCGGTCCTGTTCACCGCCGGGACGGTCGTCGGGCTCGTCGCCTCCGTCGCCGTCCCGTACCTGCTGGTCGTACGCGGCGGGGCCCCCAGCCCCGTATGGCTGCTGCCTGTCGTCGCGCCCATGGTGTCCGCGGCGCTCGGTCCGCTGTTCCTCCCCCATCTCCCGCCGGGGCAGGGGCGGCAGGCGCTGCTGTATGCCTGTCTGGCCATGTTCGGGCTGAGTCTGTTCGCGACCCTGGTGATGCTGCCGCTCGTCTTCGCCCGGCTCGTGTCGACGACCGCCCCGCTTCCGCTCGTCCTCACCCCGACCCTGTTCCTGGCCCTGGGCCCGCTCGGCCAGTCCACCACCGCCGCCGGCAACTTCGCCGACCTCGCCCCCGGCGTCGTCCCCGTCCCGCACGGCATCGCCGCTGCCGTCGCCGTCCTCTACGGCGTCCCCGTCATGGGCTTCGCCCTGTTGTGGCTCGCGTTCGCCGGTGCGCTGGTGCTGCGCGCCCGGCGCCGGGGCATGGGCTTCGCGATGACGTGGTGGGCCTTCACCTTCCCGGTGGGGACCTGTGTCACCGGCGCGGCGAGCCTCGGCCGGCACACCGGGCTCGTCGCCTTCGACCTCCTCGCCGTCGCCCTGTACGTCCTGCTCGTGGCCGCCTGGGCCGGCGCCGCCGTCCGTACCGTCCAGGGGCTGGTCAGCGGTGAGCTGCTCGCAGGGCCTCGCCCAGCACCCGTGGCGCCTCGGCCAGGGACGGCCCGTACCAGGTGAGATGGCGCCCGCTGACGAGCGCGCAGGGCACCCCCTCGAACGCCTCGGGCCCGTCCTCGGCCGTGAAGCGGTACGGCTCGTCCGGCAGCACGACCATCCCGGGCGCCGCGGCCACCCTCAACTCCTCGACCGGTATGCGCGGATAGCGTTCGGCGTGGTCCGCGTACGCGTTGTCGACTCCCAGCCGCGCCAGCACGTCACCGGCGAAGGTGTCCCGCCCGACCACCATCCAGGGCCGCCGCCAGATCGGCACGACAGCGGTCGTACGGCCCTCCCCGGCCGTCGGCCACCAGCGCTCCGGCGCCGACCACGCCGTCTCCGCCTCGTCCAGCCACCGGGGTCGTGCGCTCGCCCCGCACGCGGTCACCACCCGCTCCAGTTCCCGGAATGCCTGCGGCACGTCCCGTACCTCCGTGAGAAGCACCTCGATGCCCGCCTCGCGCAGGGCGGCGAGGTCCGGTTCGCGGTTCTCCTCCTCGTTGGCGACGACCAGATCGGGGGCGAGTGCGACGATCCGCTCGACCTTGGGGTTCTTGGTGCCGCCGATACGGACCACGTCGTCGCCGAGGTCGGCCGGATGACTGCACCAGTCCGTGACCCCGACGAGAGCGCCGGGCACCGTGACCGCGACCGCCTCCGTCAGGGACGGCACCAGCGAGATCACCCTCATGGTCGTGTCCCCCAAGTGCTGATCAATGGATACGAGTTGACGGCGAACGCCGGGTCGTCGAGCAGCCGCAGGAATGCGTCGATGTCCGCGTCCGGTACCCCGCACTCCGCCACCAGGCGGTCCCTGACCTGGCGCACGTTGACCGAGTGCAGTCGGACGCCGGCTCCGCCGCCCGGCCACGAGCGGGCCCAGGTGGCCGACGCGACGTCCGTGAGGCCCGCCGCGCGCAGGGCGCCGTACGTCCGAAGGCCCCAGCGGGGGTCGGCGCCGGCGCGGACCAGGAGGTCCATCAGGGCGTCGTGGACGGTCTCGAAGAGCGTGGCCGCCTCGGGCGAGGGCGCCGACAGGACCGGCACCCAGGTGCAGTCGAACTCGTCGAGGACGAGCCGTCCGCCGGGGCGCAGGGCCCGCACCATGCGGTCGAGGGCGGCGATCCGCTCGGGCAGGTGGATGAGGACGAGACGGGCGTGGATCAGGTCGAAGTCGCCCTCGGGAAGGTCCTCGCGCGTGATGTCGTGGCGGACGACCCGTACGGTGCCGTGCGCCTCCGCGCCGGTCAGCCAGCGGGGTTCGATGTCGGTGACGAGGACGGCGCCTTCGGGTCCCACGCGGTCGGCGAGCCAGGCGGCCACCGAGCCGCCGCCTCCGCCGACGTCGGCGCAGCGGATGCCGGGGGTGACGCCCAGGTCCGCGAGTCGCGCGAACGTCACCGGGTCGTAGCAGGTCTGGAGGGCGTCGAAACGGCCGCCTGCGTGTTCGGAGGCGTTGTCGAAGGCGTACGCAGAGGTGCCGGACATGTCGCCAGTATCGGGGCAGGGTCTGACAACGGGGGCGGGAGCAATCGTCAATCCGCCCAAAAGTGGTCCATGGAGGGGCATTTCAGTACCTGCACACCGGAGCATCCGGATGCCTCAGCGGCGGCCGTCCTGCACCGCCTCGATGTGTTCGGCCACCGCCACCACGATCACCCGGGTGTCCGGCACGGTCGCCCGCCAGCGGTGGCGCACCCCGCCCGTGAGGTACAGGGTGTCGCCGCGGCCGAGCCGGTGTGCGCGGCCCTCCGCCTCGACCTCGACGGCCCCGTCGGCGACGTACATCAACTCGTCGTTGCGGTGCTGGAATTCGCGGCCCGCGTCGTGGTCGCCGCTGAACTCCATGGCGTGCAGCTGCTGGTGGCCTCGGACGAGGGAGCGCACCCGGGGCTCGTCGGGGGCGGGTTCGAGGGCGTCCGCGCGGACGACGTCGACACTGCACGCGGGGTCGGCCGCCGCGAGGAGTTCGACCGCGGTGGTGCGCAGGGCGTCGGCGACCTTCTCCAGGGAGCTGCGGCTCGGCCGTGCCCGCTCGTTCTCGATCTGGCTCAGGAAGGGCACCGACAGGCCGCTGCGTTCGGCCACGACGGCGAGGGTCAGCTCCAGCGCCCGGCGCCGCCGCCGGACGGCCGCGCCCACCCGAAGGGGCTGTTCTTTGTGGTCGCCCATAGCTCCGGCTCCCTCCTCGGCTCGTCGTCGCGTCCCGGTTGCGTACGTCCCATCACAGCGCATCGCGCCGCGTGTTCGGTGGCTGTTCGCCAGATCGACCCCGAAGCATGCACGACGCGTTCCCTGATGACTTCCTTGCACCCTACGCATGTTCGTCAAACCGTTTCATGCGCCCGTCACATCGGGGTCGCCCCGCGTCGGGCACGACCCTCACGGTTCGCGCCAGCGGACGGGCCGCCCGGCCCCTCCGCGGGCCGTCCCACGCGCGCGTGCGGCGGAGCTGACCAGGGGAACCGGCCGACTCGGCGGCCGGGCCAGGGGGATGGCATCGCGCTCCGTGGTTGTCCGGATCCTTCTCGTACGCGGAACAAGTCCGTCCGGCCGGGAACGCCGCGAGGGGTGGGCCTCGCCGGAAAGACACCCGCACACGCGCGCGTGCCGTCCGGTTGGACCCACCCCTCCTGAGCGGCTCCCTCAGTTGTTCGATACCCCTTTCGCACCGCTCTTCCCCTCGGAACCGCCGGTCGGTGCCCATTTCTCGGCGAGCCCGGGGTTCGCCTTCAGCCAGGTGCGGACGGCATCCTGCTCGCTGCCCTTGCCCGCCCGCTGGATTCCCGCCTCCAGGCCGGTGAGCTGTTCCTCCGTCATGGAGAAGTTCTTCAGCCAGCCGCCGACCTCGGGGTTGTCGTCGGCGAAGCCCTTCCGAGCGAGCGTGTGCACGCCGTCGCCCGCGCCCCAGGCGCCCTTCGGGTCCTTGAGCTTCTTCAGGTCGTAGTCGCTGTACGCCCAGTGCGGCGACCAGAGGGTGACCGCGATGGGTTCCTTCTTGGCGTACGCGCGCTTGAGTTCGGCGAGCATGGCCGGGGTGGAGCCGTCGACGACCTCGTACTCGCCGTCCAGGCCGTACTCCTTGAGGACCTTGTCCTTGAGGAGGCCCATCATCCCGGCGCTCGGTTCGATGCCGACGATCCGGCCCTTGAACTTCGACGACTGCCCCTTGAGGTCGGCGAGCGAGTCGACGCCCTTCACGTACGAGGGGACGGACAGCTCCAGGGAAGTGGGGCCGTACCACTTGCCCAGGTCGTCGAGCTGGTCGCCGTACTTCTTCCAGTACTCGGCGTGGGTGACGGGCAGCCAGGAGTCCGTCTGGAAGTCGATCTGGCCGGTCGCCAGGCCCGTGTACAGCGGGCCGGCCGCGTACTGGGTGGTCGTGACGTCGAAGCCGCGCTCCTCCAGCAGCTCCTTCCAGAGGAACGTCGTGGCGATGCCCTCGTCCCAGGGGATGTAGCCAATGGTGACCTTTTTGCCCTGGCCCACGTCCGCGCCAGTGGCCTGCGTGTCCTGCGAGGAGGAGCCGAAGATGCCGAGGCCGCCCGCGACGAGCGCCAGGACGAGCACACCGGCCAGCGCGATCGCCGGGCGAGGGCGGTAGTTCCAGGCCTTGGCGGTGCCCGCGGTACGGGCCTTCGCGGCGGCGCGGCGGCCCAGCGGGGAGATCTGGGCGCCGAGCGCGCCGGTCATCCGGTCGAGGTAGATGGCGAGGACGACGATCCCGAGGCCCGCCTCGAAGCCGAGGCCGATGTCGAGCTGGCCGATGGCCTCGTTGACGGCGCCGCCGAGCCCGCCGGTGCCGACCATGCCCGCGATGACGACCATGGACAGGCCGAGCATGATGACCTGGTTGACGCCCGCCATGATCGTCGGCAGCGCCAGCGGCAACTGCACACGCAGCAGCGTGTCGCGGGGCGGGGTGCCGAACGCCTCGGCGGCCTCGACGAGTTCGGCGTCGACCTGCCGGATGCCGAGTTCGGTCATGCGTACGCCCGGGGCGAGCGCGAAGATCAGGGTCGCGACGACACCCGCCGGGACACCCATCCCGAAGAACAGGATCGCCGGGATCAGCAGCACCATCGACGGCATCGTCTGGAGCAGGTCCAGGACGGGCCGTACGACGGCACTGACCGTCCGGGAGCGGGCCGCCCAGATGCCCAGCGGGACCGAGATCACCAGGGCGATCAGGGTGGCGACGAGCACCAGGGAAAGCGTCGACATGGCCTTGTCCCACAGGGCCATCGAGTCGACGAGCGCGAATCCGGCGAACGCGAGGACGCCCGCGACCAGGCCGCGCAGCCACCAGGCGGCCACCGCGAGGATGCCCGCCAGGAGCAGCGGCTCGGGGGCGGTGAGCACCGCGTCGATACCGTCGTACAGGCCCTCCACGACCGTCTTGATCGCGTCGAAGAGCCAGGACATGTGGTCGACGAGCCAGCTGACGCCGTCGTCGACCCAGTCGCCGAGCTGGATCCTAGGCACGGGCGGTCACCTCCCCGTCGCGCGAGTCGGTACAGGGCCCGGGGTCCCCTTGCTGGTCGCCGAGGAAGCCGACGAGGCGCTGGCGCGGTACGACACCGACGAGTTCGCGGTCCTCGGTGAGGACGGCGACCGGGTGGGGCACGCGCGCGCTGAGGGCGCACAGTTCGGTGAACGGTGTGTCGGGCGTCGCCGTCGCGCAGTCGCAGTCGGCCTCGTCACCGTGGGTCTGCGGGTCCATGACGGCGCCCGCGGTGAGGACGCGGGAGCGGTCGACGTCCTTGGTGAAGGAGGCGACGTAGTCGTTGGCGGGGCGGACGAGGATGTCCTCGGCGGTGCCGGTCTGGACGATGCGGCCGTCGCGCATGACGGCGATGCGGTCGCCCAGGCGCATGGCCTCGTTGAGGTCGTGGGTGATGAACACGATGGTCTTCTTGAGGGTCTTCTGGAGTTCCAGGAGCTGGTCCTGCATGTCCCGGCGGATCAGCGGGTCGAGCGCGCTGAACGACTCGTCCATGAGCAGCAGGTCGGCGTCGGTGGCGAGCGCCCGGGCCAGGCCCACGCGCTGCTGCATACCGCCGGACAGCTCGTCGGGCCACGAGTCCTCCCAGCCGGCCAGACCGCACAGGGCGAGCGCCTCGTCGGCGCGACGCTCGCGCTCGGCGCGGGGCACGCCCTGCACGGACAGGCCGTACGCGGCGTTCTCACGGACGCTGCGGTGCGGGAAGAGCGCGAAGTGCTGGAAGACCATGCTGATCCTGCTCGCCCGTACGGCGCGCAGTTCGCGGTCGCCGAGCGCGGTCAGGTTCCGGCCCTCGAAGCTGACGTGTCCGGAGGTGGGTTCGAGCAGGCCGTTGAGCATGCGCAGCAGGGTCGACTTGCCGGAGCCGGACAGGCCCATGACGACGAAGATCTCGCCGGGTTCCACCGTGAAGGACGCGTCGATGACGGCGGCCGTGATGCCGTCGTCGCGCAGTTCTTCGCGGTCGGCTCCCTGTTCGAGCCGTTTCACCGCGTCCTGGGGTCGTCTGCCGAACACCTTGTACAGATGCTCGGCCTCAAGCCTGGATGACAAGGGTGCTCCTCGGTCGTGCACTTCGGTCGTGCACTTCGGTGGTGCTCTTCGGTCGTGTAGTTCGGTTGCGACGGTTGTGCGAACAACCGGGTTCGTCCGTGGCCGCGCCTGCCCCTGTCCGACGTGGGCAAACGGGCGAGTGGGCCAGTTCACAAGGCCTTCGCAGGCGCAACATGGCCCTCGGGATCTGACGGCCCGGGGTGACTGTCAGTGGCGTACGGCATGATGCGAGGCGTGACCGGACGACTGATGCTTCTCGACACCGCCTCGCTCTATTTCCGCGCCTATTTCGGCGTCCCGGAGTCCGTGAAGGCTCCGGACGGCACGCCGGTGAACGCCGTGCGCGGGCTGCTCGAATTCATCGACCGGCTGGTCAGGGACCACCGGCCGGACCACCTCGTGGCCTGCATGGACGCGGACTGGCGCCCGCAGTGGCGGGTCGACCTGATCCCCTCGTACAAGGCCCACCGCGTCGCCGAGGAGCGCGAGGTCGGTCCGGACGAGGAGGAGGTGCCGGACACCCTGTCGCCCCAGGTGCCGATCATCGAGGCGGTGCTGGACGCGGTCGGGATCGCGCGCGTGGGCGTCCCGGGGTACGAGGCGGACGATGTGATCGGCACGTTCACCGCCCGCGCCGAGGGCCCCGTGGACATCGTCACCGGCGACCGGGACCTGTATCAGCTGGTCGACGACGCGCGCGGGAGGCGGGTCCTGTACCCGCTCAAGGGCGTGGGCACCCTGCAGCTGACCGACGAAGCATGGCTGCGCGAGAAGTACGGCGTGGACGGGCGGGGGTACGCGGATCTGGCGCTGCTGCGCGGCGATCCGAGCGACGGGCTGCCGGGCGTACCCGGCATCGGCGAGAAGACGGCCGCGAAGCTGCTGGCCGAGTTCGGCGACCTGGCCGGGATCATGGCCGCGGTCGACGACCCGAAGGCGAAGCTGACGCCGTCGCAGCGGAAACGGCTCGACGAGTCACGGCCGTACGTCGAGGTCGCGCCCAAGGTCGTACTGGTCGCGGGTGATGTTCCGCTGCCGGACGTCAACACGGCGGTGCCGCGTACTCCTCACGACCCCGAGATGCTCGACGCGCTCGCGGCCCGCTGGGGACTTGGCGGGTCATTGGAGAGATTGCTCACGACACTGGGAAGCTGAGGTACCGCTTCCCCCGGGGCGAGGCACGATGTACTCGTGCCCCACCATCAGGCACGACACCCTCACCCGGGGAGAACGACACCCTCACCACAGAGAACACCACTCTCTTTTTGAGGCGTCTTTACGAAACAAAACACCTCGGGCCACAGGGATTTCCAAGGGGGAGATGCTAACTTAGGTAAGCCTAAGCAAAGGGAACAGGGAGGCCGTCATGGCAGAGCGCCCGGAACGCAGGGCTCCGAAGACCCACTCCGCGCAGGTCGTCCGCACCGAGCGACTGACTCCACATATGCAACGCGTGGTCCTGGGCGGCGACGGCCTCGCCGAGTTCACGGCCGGCACCCGCACCGACCACTACGTGAAACTGCTGTTCCCGGCCGAGGGCGTCACCTATCCGGAGCCCTTCGACATGCAGCGCGTCCGTGCGGAGTTCCCGCGTGAGCAGTGGCCGGTGACGCGCACCTACACGGTGCGTGCCTGGGACCCCGAACTGCGCGAGCTGACCCTCGACTTCGTCCTGCACGGCGACGAGGGCCTGGCCGGCCCCTGGGCGATGCGCGTCCAGCCGGGCGAGACGGTCTCCTTCGGCGGTCCCGGCGGCGCGTACGGCCCCGACCCGGACGCCGACTGGCATCTGCTCGTCGGGGACGAGAGCGCGCTGCCCGCGATCGCCTGTGCCCTGGAGGCGCTGCCCGACGGCGCCAAGGCGTACGCGTTCGTGGAGGTCGCCGGCCCCGAGGAGGAGCAGAAGATCGACTCCGACGTGGAGGTCCACTGGCTGCACCGCGGCGAACGCCCCCTGGGCCAGGCCCTCGTGGAGACCGTACGCGCCCTGGAGTTCCCCGCGGGCCGGGTGCACGCGTTCGTGCACGGCGAGGCTGCCTTCGTGAAGGAGCTGCGCCGACTGCTGCGGGTGGAGCGCGAGATCCCGCGCGAGGACCTCTCGATCTCCGGCTACTGGCGCCTCGGCCACAACGAGGACGGCTGGCAGGCGTCGAAGCGGGAGTGGAACGCACAGGTGGAGGCGGAGCAGGAGGCCGCGGAACCGGCAGCTTCCTGAGCTTCGGTGAGCTTTCGGGGCCCGTGAGAACCCGGCCCCACGAGAACCCGGGCCCCGCCGGCCCGGGTTCTGCATTCGCACATCCACACTCGGGACGGTCGGACGGCTCCCGCCGGATTGGTCGCGCAGCCTCGAACTCCCCGCACCCATAGCCCAGTTGATGGCCCGGCTGATGATCCGGTTGATAACCGGTTGATGATCCGGTCGGCGGGTGGAGATCGACTGCGCGCCCCCGCGCGACGCCTCCCGCCATGCCCTCACCACGGCTACGCGGTGTCCTGAAGACACCGGGCGGGAACGACCCCCGAGCCAGTACCATGCCGCCGAGCCTCATCAAGCTGCCCAGTCGCCCCATCGCCCAGTTGCCCGATTTCCCGGTCGCCGCCGGCACGTGAGGACTTGGGCCCCGCCTCGATACGGCCGCGACATCCCTGCGAAACAGCGCCTCCCTAATTTCTGTCACCCGACAGGAATTCCGCGCCGAAGGCAGGTCCCGCCGTGACCACCACCGCTGACTCCGACGTACGCCCCGATCCACCGGAGCCGTCCACCGACCGTTCCCTCGCCGAGTTCGGCTACCGCCAGGAACTGCACCGCAGCCTCGGCCGGTACGCCTCGTTCGCGGCCGGGTTCTCCTTCATCTCCGTTCTGACGACCGTCTTCCAGTTCTTCGCCTTCGGGTACGCGTTCGGCGGCCCCGTCTTCTTCTGGGCCTGGCCGGCCGTACTGATCGGCCAGTTGCTGGTCGCCGCGTGCTTCGCGGAGCTGGCCGCGCAGTATCCGATCTCCGGCGCGATCTACCAGTGGTCGTCCCGGCTCTCCAACCTCACCTTCGGCTGGTTCGCCGGCTGGATCATGGTGATCGGGCAGATCGTGGTGGTCGCGGCGGCCGCGCTCGCGCTCCAGGTCGTCATGCCCGCAATCTGGTCCGGCTTCCAGCTGGTCGGCGACGACCCGGCCCCGACCTCGGCGAGCGGCGCGGCCAACGCGGCGATCCTCGGCGTGTTCCTCCTGGCCCTGACGACGTTCGTGAACGTCATCGACAACCGCGTGATGTCGCTGATCAACCGCGTCGGCGTGACGGCGGAGATCATCGGCGCGGTCCTGATCATCGTGCTGTTGCTGACCCACTCCGAGCGCACTCCGGGCATCACCTTCCACACCGGAACAGCCCTGGAGTCGGGCCTGTTCGGGGCGCTGCTGGTGGGCTCGTTCACGGCGGCGTACGTGATGATCGGATTCGACAGCGCGGGCGAGATGAGCGAGGAGACGCACAACCCCCGGCGCACAGCGCCCCGCACGATCCTGACCGCGCTCGCCTCGGCGGGCCTGCTGGGCGGCCTGATCATCCTCGCCGGCCTGCTCGCCGCCCCGAGCCTCACGGATGGCCGGCTCGGCGTCGAGGGCCTGAGCTACGTCCTGACGAGCAGCCTCGGCGACGGGGTGGGGCGTGCCCTGCTGGTCGACGTGGTGGTGGCGATCGCGGTGGCGACGCTGGCGATCCAGACGTCGGCGTGCCGGATGCTGTTCTCGATGGCCCGCGACGGCCAGCTCCCCTTCTCGGCCCGCCTCGCCAAGGTCAACCCGCGCACGGGCATGCCGAGCGCCCCGGCCCTGGTCGTCGGCGTCCTGGCGGCGGCCCTGCTCCTCCTCAACTTCGCGTCCCCGGAGGCCTTCCTGGCCATCGGCACGACGTGCATCGTGATGCTGTACCTGGCGTACGCGATGGTGACCGGTCCGCTGCTCCTACGCCGTGTGAAGGGCACCTTCACCACGACAGGCACCGACGAGACGGGCAAGCCCCTCTTCTCCCTGGGCCGCTGGGGCATCCCGATCAACGCCCTCGCCCTCCTCTACGGCCTCTTCATGACCATCAACCTGGCCTGGCCGCGCGCGGCGGTGTACGACCCGGCGGGCGGGCACTGGTACTTCCAGTGGTTCACGGTGTTGTTCTTGGGGGTCACGGTGGGGGGTGGGGTGCTGTACCGCGCCGTGAGGGCACAACGAAGGCACTCGGTTCAGAAACCGGCCTCTGAGGAACCTCTCCGAGCACCTACTCGGTAGCGTCCGTGGTGATGCCCTGCGTCTAGTGTCCAAGGCACCGCCGCCTCGCCCGGCAACACCGCCGCCCTGCAGCAACCGCGGCCGCTCTCGGGGCAGCCGCGGACGAGAACCGAGGCGATGAAGGCCGACGCGACATCCACCTGCCAGGAGTGCGGAACGTCATGGACGGTCGAGATCGAACGTCCTGCCTCGGCAACGTACCGCTCTCCCGGCTGCCGCAAAACGGGCTTGACACAGGCGGCGCACTGGGCGGAGTGGGGTGTGGGGCCGCGCATACGCCCGCTCCATGCGCCGGGGCATACGCCCTTTCCACCTACCCGATGGCATCGCATGCTGCGAAGTAATGGGCTAGCAGGGCGAGTTGACGGCATGAACAGGTGTCGCACCCGGGCCCGTGGGGGTGATGTCCGGATGCCCTCGACGACCGGCAGTGCGACTCGGGATCGCCGCGACGAGCTGGTCAAGCCGGGGCACGACTGGGTGGCCCCGATGAGCAGCACAAAGCGGCGTCTCGGAGATGCCGCTCTGGAGATCGACCCGATACGGTTGTATCGTATAGAGGTGCGAATTCGTCCGGGAAGGACGATCTGCTCACCGTCAGCGAGGCCATCCGGATGTTCGCCGAGCATGCGGGACTTGCTCAAACGATGCTCCGCGGCTCCTGGTCGGCGTCTTCACACTGACCGAAGGCGCGACAGCAGGCGTATGTCTCGTGCACCATCCGCGAGGTTCTGGCCAGTATCCCCGATGCACGGGCGCGTCTTGAGCCCCTCCGACCCCACCCCAGCAGAGGTCTGCCGAGGCGGACACGCAACAACTCGAAGCGGGCGGTGGGTTGGAAGACCGGTTCTCCGGAGATCGTCCAGGCGAAGGCAGAGGCGATCCACAACCTGACCCACCGACGTCGCAGTCACTGCGGCAGCGACTGCACCCGCCCAGTTCCGGGTCCCCATGCCCTGCATTCCAGGGGGATTCCTACCTCAAGATCGTCAGCGACTCGTCGTGAGGAGACATCGTTATGCCACCTCTTGAGCTCGACGTTCCGTTCGCCCTACGAACAAATCCCCGGCTGGCACATGCTCTGCCAGAACATGTGCAGCGGCTGCGGAACTTCTGCCTGCCGGAGAAGGTCTACCTGGCCCAACGGTGCCCCGACATCGTCGGAGGGTGGTGGCCTGAGGCAAACGGACAAGAACTGGACTTGGGGCTGGACTTCTTCGCCTGGCTGTTCCTGGTCGACGATGCCTTCGACGGCCTCGACGCACAGGACGCGGAGTCGCTCATCAAGACGTTCACCGGCGTCATAGAGGGCGCCGGCGGCAACGGAGACGGCCGGGTCGACTTCTTCGCCGATGTGTGGGACCGCCAGTGCGAGGGGATGTCGGCCCGATACCGCAGGCGCGCGGCAACCAACTGGACAAAGGTCTTCGCCGCCCTCCTCACTGAGGTTGTCAACATCGCGGAGAGCCACTTCCCCACGATCGAGGAGTACCGCGACATCCGGTACCGGTCCGGATACATGCCTCCCATACTCGACATGACCGAGCGCCTTCGGGGTTTCGAGCTGACGCCCGAGGTCCATGCCGATCCGGTGTTCCGAACCCTTTACGACGCGAATGTGTGGTGTCTCAACCTGGTCGACGACCTCTTCTCGTTCGAGAAGGAGGCAGCTCAGGGAGAGCCTCACAACATGGTGCTCGTCGTCGAACGCGAGCGTGGCTGCTCACGCCAGAAGGCGATAGACACGGTGGTGTCGATGCTGGGTGAGCACCTTGCCGACTTCCTCGCAGCGGAAGCCCAGCTGCCGGCATCACTGGAAGCTCGCGGTGTCTCTCTGCCAGACCGGGCGAAGACCTACACCTTCGTCGACGATCTGCGATCGAGCTGCGCGTCCTCCTACTACTGGTGCCGGAGCTCTCCCCGGTACACCGGGGAGATGGAGTGGCTGAGCTTCCGCGACGAATGAGCCAAGACTGTTGATGTCGGCTGATGTCGGCGGTGTTGCCGCCTTTCGGAGACAGCACCGCGTAAACGCTCCGGCGGGCATGCACCCACCCCGGAGAAAATCACCGACTCTGTGCCTGACCAGCGAAAATGCCATCACCAGGTTCGGCTGGACGACAGCTGTTCAGGAGTGTCCAAGTCCGTTCGGCTTCACGTGCGTCATGCCGCGGTCGCGCCTCCGTCGGCTGCCAGAGCTTGCCCTGTGATGAACGAGGCGTGATCCGAACAGAGCCAGGCTGCGGCCTGCGCGATCTCATCAGGACGGCCAACCCGGTCCAACGGTTGCATGGCGCGGGCCTGTTCCTCGCTGAGGGCGCCCAGCCGAATGGCGTCGTCGAGCATCGGGGTACGGACCACTCCGGGGCATACGGCATTCACCCGGATTTCCTGAGAGGCGCACTCGAGCGCCGCGGCCCGAGTGAGCCCGACCACCCCGTGCTTGGCCGCGACGTAGGCGGACAGCCCCAAACCCAACCCGACCAGTCCGGCGAGGGAGGAAGTATTGACGATGGCGCCGCCCGTAGCCGACATCTGGCGGATCTCAGCCCGCATGCACAGCCACACTCCAGTGAGGTTGACCCCGATGACTTCTTTCCAGTTGTCCATCGTGGACTCGGCCAACGGCTTCATCTGGCCGTCGATACCGGCGTTGTTGAACGCGCAGTCCAAGCGGCCAAAATACGTGACGGCAGCCTCGACCATGGCGGCGACCTCGTCGGGTTGGCGTACGTCAGTGGTGATGAAGTGGGCCTTGCCGCCGGCTCGTTCCACGAGTTCGACGGTCTGCCGGCCGCCCTCGGAATCGATGTCCGCCAGCAGCACCTGAGCTCCATGAGCGGAGAAGACCTGCGCTGCCGCACGGCCGATACCCGAGCTCGCTCCGGTGATGAGAGCTGTCTTGCCTTCCAGTAGCTGCCTCTTGTCCGATTCCATGGAATACCCCTTCGCTGCGGTGGAGGTCAAGAGTTGCCCCATCGCTCTGGAGAGTTGTCGGCAAGCACGTTTCCCAGGGGAGTGACAGATGTGGTCAGCGGTGGCACCGGTGCGCCGGCGCCCGGTGACGTCTCTTCGCAGACGTCTGCGGACGCAGCACCAGGGGCATGCCCAGCGGCTGCTGGTCAAAACTGGCTCGGTCCTCGCCCTCCAGGGTCTGGAAGCGTCAGGACGGCGCGCAAGATCGCCGAACGCCAGAGCGCGCGGCGCATGAGCTCGTGACGCGATCTTGTCGAGTTGTCCCGCAGCCCAGCAGGGCGTCACGTCGGCGTCAGAGCCACGGCCACCGGAACCTGCGTACCGACGTCAATGTCAGTGCCCCCCTCGTACGCTTGATCGTGATGAGACGCAGAACTCCGATCCCTCCCTCCCCCCTGCCGCAGCGCGACGGGGTGGATCCGGTGCGGGTGCGGTTGCCTGCCGGGGATGCGTACGCGACCGTGCGGGATCATCTCGTGGCACGCCTCGCGGCCGGAGCCGGGGTGATCGATGAGATGTTCGACGCGGGGCGGATCGTGGACGCCGACGGGCGTCCGGTGGCGCGGGCCGCGGCATACGTGCCTGGGATGTTCGTCTGGTTCTACCGGGAGCTGCCCGACGAGGAGCGGGTGCCGTTCGCGCTCGACGTCGTCTACCGGGACGAGCACGTGGTGGTGGCCGACAAACCACACTTCCTGGCCACCACGCCTCGCGGCAGCCATGTCGCCGAGACTGCTCTGGCGCGGCTGCGGCGGGAGCTGGGCGTCCCGACGCTGGGCGCGGCGCACCGGCTGGACCGGCTGACGGCCGGGCTGGTGCTGTTCACCGTGCGGCCCGAGGAGCGCGGCGCATACCAGACGCTGTTCCGCGACAAGCGCGTGGCCAAGGAGTACGAGGCCGTGGCGCCGTACGACCCCGCGCTGCTCCTGCCACGCACCGTGAGCAGCCGGATCGTCAAGGAGCGCGGGGTCATGGCGGCCCGCGAGGTCGAGGGCGAGCCCAATGCCGTCAGCCGGGTCGAGCTGCTGGAGCACCGGAACGGGCGTGCCCGGTACCGGCTGATGCCGAGTACCGGGCAGACGCACCAGCTGAGGGTGCACATGAGCGCATTGGGGGTGCCGATTCTCGGCGATCCCCTCTATCCCGTGGTGACCGGTCCCGTGGCGGACGGTGACTTCCGGCGCCCGCTCCAACTTCTGGCGCGAGTACTGGAGTTCGCTGATCCGGTCACGGGGCTCGACCACCGGTTCGTCAGCCCGCGCGTGCTGCGGGCCTGGTCGTCGTACGAGGACTGGGCAGGGTAGCCCACATACCCGGTCGGCTCAATTGCCGCGCCACCAGCGCTGGAGGCGCCGGAACACACCCGGTCGAGGAGCCGGTTCGGGCGTCGCCGCAGTGGCCGCAGCAGTGGGTTCCGGAGCCGCCGTCTGCGACTGTGGCGTGCTGACCTGACCGTTGCTGAGACGCTGTGACGGCACCGAGTGCGCGGACCACGCCGTGACGTCCTGCCGGGGCTTGGGCGCGAACTTCACCGGAAGTTCCACCAGGTGCTGGTTGGAGATGGACGCCCTCCAGCGCAGCTCGTGCTCTTCGCATTCGAGTTGGACGTCCGGAAGGCGAGCCAGCAGCGCGTCGACGCCGACGTCGGCGATGGCGCGGCCGATGTCCTGGCCCGGGCACTCGTGGGGACCGCCGCTGAAGGCGAGGTGGGACCGGTTGCCCTGCATGTTGGCCTTGAGGTCGGGACGGACGCGCGGGTCGACGTTGCCCGGCGCAATGCCCAGGAGGAGGCCGTCGCCCTTGCGGATGTGCTGGCCGCCCAGCTCGGTGTCCTGCTTGGCGAAGTAGCCCAGGATGGTGCTGAACGGCGGCTCGTCCCACAGGGACTGCTCGACTGCCTGGGGCACCGTCATCTGGCCGCCGTTGAGCTGGGCGCGGAACCCCGGGTTGGTGAGCACCTCCCGCAGGACGTTGGCAAGAAGGTTGGCGGTGCTCTCGTACGCGACGATCAGGACGACGCGCAGGTGCTGGCCGATCTCCTTGTCGTCGAGTCGCGCCGGGTGGTTGATCAGATGGCTGGTGAAGTCCTCCCTGGGCTCGGCCCGGCGGCGGGCGGTGAGCCGCGTCAGCACGTCCATGATGTACGCGTTGCTGGCGATGGCGGTATCGGTGCCTTTGAGCATGTCGCGAGCTGAATGCACGATCCGGTCGTTGTACTCGTCGGGCATGCCGAGGATCTCGCACATCACCGCCATCGGCAGGTGCTCGCTGAACTGTGCGACCAGGTCGGCCCTGCCATCCTCGGAGAACTTGTTGACGAGGTCCTGGGTCACGCGGTTGATGTGGCGGCGAATGCTCCGATGGTCGATGGTCGAGATGGCGCCGTTGACCGCTCCGCGCAGCCGCAAGTGCTCGTCGCCCTCGGTGTGGCAGGTGATGGGCTCCCAGGCGATGTGCGGCATGAGCGGGTGATCCGGCTTGACCGTGCCGTCCCTCAGGGGAGTCCACAACCGGGTGTCGCGGCTGAACTGCGAGGGAGTGCGCACCATGTGAATGTTCTCGCTGAGACCGAGCACCACCCAGATCGGCACGTCTTCGTGGAGCAGCGCGGGGGCCACCGCGCCGTGTTCAGCTCGGAGTTTCTCGTACACGGCTCCCAGGTCCTCGGCCTCGGGGCCGTAGAGCCGGCGCAGTCCGCCGGGGCCGACGCCATGAGCGGGGCAGCCGGGGGGCGGGCTGAGGGCGGTGTCGTCCGTGCTGGTCGGGGAGAGGGGTTCAGGCGTCATGCTGATGGCTCCGAAACTGAAGTGGATCCGGTGTCAGAAGAGTTGGGGGTGTGCTGGATTGCTGATCGCCGCGCTCACACCGACGCCTTCGTCATCTCCAACGAATGCAGAAAGCGCATGAGCGTCATGAGCGTGTCCCGGCTGGAGGCCCGCCTTCGGGCGTCGCACTCCACGATCGGGATCTCCGGGGCCAGGTCGAGAGCCGAGCGCAGGTCCTCGACCGGGTAACGGGGGGCGTCCGGGAAGGAGTTGACGGCGATGACGAAGGGGACGCCTCGTTCCTCCAGTCGCCCTATCACGTCGAAGCTCACTTCCAGGCGCCGTGTGTCGATCAGGACGACCGCGCCCAGGGCGCCTTCGAACAGGCCGTTCCAGAGGAACCAGAAGCGTTCCTGGCCGGGGGTGCCGAAGAGGTACAGCACCAGTTGGTCGGTGATGCTGATGCGGCCGAAGTCCATGGCCACGGTGGTGGCGGTCTTGGAGTCGGAGCCGTAGTTGTCGTCGACGCCGATGCCGGCCTGCGTCATGGTCTCTTCGGTGGTCAGCGGCCTGATCTCGCTGACCGAGCCGACCATGGTCGTCTTGCCGACGCCGAATCCGCCCACGATCACGATCTTCACCGCGGCCTGGGTGGAGTGCGGCAGGCGGTCCTCGGTCCGTGGACCCGTGATGGTGTCAGAGCCTTTGAAGTCCATGCATCACCGCTTCGAGGAGGGAACGGTCGGCGAGCGACTGGCGGATCAGCGGGTCGCGCGCCTGGACCAGTTCGGCCGTCAGCAGCTCGGTGAGCAGGACGGTCACCACGCTGAACGGCAGGTTGAGGTAGGCCGAGAGTTCGGCCACGGACAGAGGGGCCTTGCAGAGGCGGAGCAGCGCCGACTGCTCCGGCGAGGCGGACGGCGTCGGATCGGCGCACGCCACGATTAACGTGACGAGGTCGAGGGGGGCGCGCTCGCCGCCCTGGGCCGCGCCGGTGAGCACATAGAGCCGTTCGGGGTTCTTCCCCTCCCCCTCCTTGCCCTCCGCACCTTCCGCGCCCTCCGGGCCCGCGCCGCCCTCCGTACCGGCCGTACTCAGAAGGAGCGGCTCGGGGGGCGGTTCCTGTTTGATCGGATAGCGCCGTCGGCGCTGCGGAGGAGTCATACGGTCTGCCCGTTCCGCCGGGGCGGACTCGTGAGGTGCTCGCCGATGCGGATGACGAGGTCACGCATGTGGTGGCTCATGCTGCCGGGTTCGGCGCCCACGTTGGCGAGGACCGCGAGGTAGGCGTTGGGACCGGCGGCCATCAGGTAGAAGTAGCCGCCGGTGACCTCGATGATGACCATCTTCATCGTGCCGTCGCTGCCCGGGATCTCGTGGGCGACGGCGCCCGCGAGGCTCTGCAGCCCCGCGCAGGCGGCGGCGACACGGTCGGCGGCGTCGGGGTCGCCGCCGTAGCGTGCGATGCGCAGGCCGTCGGCGGAGAGCACCACGATCTGCTGGACACCCGGTACGCCGTCGGCGAGTGCCTTGAGCATCCAGTCGAAGTTGGCTCGCTGCGAGATCACTTGAGGTCCCCCTCGTCGTCGGCCTCAGCGTGGGCCGGCTGCTGGTTGGTCGCACTGGGTGCGGTCGGGTCTTCCCGGCGGCCGCCGAAGGCCGCCAGGTCGTCCGGGTGGCCGCCCGGGGCCGTGGAGTCGCCCGGGAACACGTAGTCGGCCGCGTCGTCCGGGTGGCCGGAGAACGTCGTCGGGTCGTCGGGGTTCCTGGTGAAGGCCGTGGGGTCCGGGTCGCCCTTGAGGCCCTCCATGAACGCCTCGACCCACAGGCCCGGCAGGGGCTCGTCCTCCTTGGGCTTCTTCTTCTGCGACTCGGGCTCCCACAGTTTCCGCAGCTCCGGGTCGGCCTCCATCTCGGCCTCGGCGGCCCTGGAGCGGGCGTACCGCTCGCTGAGCGGAGTCGTGACCCGGCTGCGGCGCTGCGGCAGGCCGTTCTCGGTCCACTCGGTGACCTCCGGGACGTCGTCCTCCATGGAGACGGAGGCCGGGATTCGCGGGCCGGTCGTGGGGCGGCGCTTCTTGGGCGGGCGCTTGGGGCCTTCCACCGCACCGAGTTCGGGCTTGGGCGCGGCGGTGGCGCCGATGCCGTGGGCGAGACCGACACCGGGTTTGCTGGTGAGCATCTCGGACGGCACGACCAGGATGGCGCGGACACCGCCGTACGCGGACTGCCTGAGCGAGATCTGCATGTTGAACGCCTCGCACAGGCGTCCCACGACGGCCAGGCCGAGGCGCGGGGCCTCGCCGAGGTCGTTGAGGTCGAAGCCGGCCTGGGCGCGGGCGATCATGTCCTCGGCGCGCTTGCGGGACTCCTCGCTGAGGCTGACGCCGGCGTCCTCGATCTCGATGGCGATGCCGGTCTGCACCTCGGTCGCCGTGACGTGCACCTTGGTGTGGGGCGGCGAATAGCGCGTGGCGTTGTCGAGGAGTTCGGCCGCCGCGTGGATGACCGGTTCGACGGAGTTGCCGTCGACCTGGACCTTCGCGATGGAGGTCAGGTCGATACGGCGGTACTCCAGGATCCGGGACATCGCACCGCGCAGCACGCTGTACAGCGCGACGGGCTCGGGCCACTGACGTCCGGGCCGGCCGCCGCCGAGCACGGAGATGGAGTCGGCGAGACGGCCGATCAGCGCGGTGCCGTGGTCGATGCGCAGGAGGTCGTCGAAGACCTCGGGGTTGCGGCCGTGGTCCTCCTCCATCTCCCGGAGTTCGTTGGCCTGCTGGTGGACGATCGACTGGACGCGCCGGGCGATGCTGACGAACGCGCGCTGCGAGCCGTCCCGCATGGCCTCCTCGTGGTCGATGATCTCCATGACCAGGAGCAGCAGTTTGTTCTGCGGTACCGGGAGTTCGCGGTACGGGGAGTCCGCCATACCCATGTGGCGAATCACCTCTGAGGGTGAACCGACACCACGCATCATGCGGAGCGCGTACGGCAGGATCTCCTTGCCGAGCCGCTCGAAGTCCTCGTCGTGGGCGGCGATGCGCCGCTCCAGATACGCAGTGTGACGGGCGTGCTCGGCCCGCAGGCTACGGACGGTACGGCCACGGCGGACCACTTCGGCGGCCACCGCGACGACCAGGACCGTGGCGATGGCTCCGCACCAGCCGACGGCGATGCGGGCCGGCCCTGTCACCAGGGCGCCGGCTGCTCCGGTCGCCCCGGCCATCGCTATGGCAGGCAGCAACAGCACGCGCGCGTAGGGAAGTTCACGGCCACCGGGAGGCGATTGAACACTCACCATGTATGCCCTCTGAGACAGGTCGGCTGGGGTTGGGGGAACTTGCTGTGGGGTACGTCTGGGAACTGTCTGGATCTTCGGTATTTTTGGGAACAAGCGCACGAATACATCCCAACTTGGTGCGCTGCGGGCGAGCTTAGTCCGACCGGATCAACGCCGTGTCATATTCGGCAAGCCTCTGAAATGCCCCTTGCGACTGGAGTACCCTCAGCCTCATTTGCACGCTGCGGATGCAATCGCACACAATGCGTCACGACGTCCAGGCGTACGAAAACCACTCACCGTGATGGGTGAACGGGCCCCTCGGAGCCCTCGGGAGCGCCCCTGCCTCAGATGCCGGCGATGCGCAGCGCCGCGTCCGCGGTGGCTTCCGCGAAGACGGAGACCGGGCGCTCGGGGTCGGAGCGGTGTACGAGGATGACGCCCTCGATGAGCCCGAAGAGCAGATCGGTCCGCAGATCCAGCTCACTCTTGGCGAGCGCCCCACCGGCGGCCGTAGCGGCGAGCAACTGCCGGTAGGCGTCCTTGAGTTCGGCCCGTACGGCGTGGAAGCCGGCGAAGCGTTCGGCGCGCACCTCGGGGAGGAGGTAGAGGCCGCCGAGGTTGTGCGGGCCGCCGCAGAGCAGTTCGACGTCGGTGCGGCACAGCTCCCACAGGCGATCCCCGGCCGGGGTCGTGTCGTCGGCGAGCAGCCCTCGGGCGAATGTCAAGGAGGGGGTGACGGTCGACTCCAGCAGCTCGGCGAGCAGCTCCTCCTTGCCGGAGACGTAGTGGTACATGGATGCCTGGCGCATCCCGGCCCGCTCGGCGATGGTCCGGGTGGTGGTGGCCGCGTAGCCTCGGGTGGTGAACAACTCGGCGGCGGCGGCGAGCAGTTCGGCTCGTGGAGCGACCCCGCTGTCCGGCCGCTGCGCGGCCCGCGGCCTGCCGACCCGCCGTCCACCCGACCCGCCCGTCGTTCCCATGCGTTCGATCCTCGCATACCGACCGGTCCGGCGATCTTCGTGAGCAATCGGTAACGGGGTGGAAACACACGGGCAATTCCGATGTCTCGCCGCCCACCTAATTTCTGTCGGGCGACAGAAATTAGGTTCCAGGACGACTGGCACCACGAACAGCACGAACACGACGCGCACAACGAACACGACAACGAGCAGTACGACCGCAGTACGACTTGGAGCCGGAGGACCCGCGATGGGGACATCGACCACGTACGGAGCCCGCGACCACGCCCGTGCCCAGGAGGGCGCCCGGACCGAGGCCATGCCCGTCGTCCCGGCCGCCGACTGGCCGGCGCCGCCCTGCGAGGCGGGCCATCTGGTGTGGGCCGAGACGGTGGCGGGCGGCAACTACACGCACCGGGTGCTGGCCAGGGGCACCGAGCTGCGCCTGACCGACCTGCGCGGCGACGCCTGCGCCCATCTGCTGCTCTTCGTCGCGGACCGGCCCTGGGAGCGGCTGAACGTCGCCGACACGGTCAAGGTCCAGTGGAACGCCTACCTCGGCGAGGGGCAGTTGCTCCTCTCCGACCAGGGCCGTGTCCTCGCCACCCTCGTCGCGGACACCTCCGGGCGCCACGACGCGCTGTGCGGCACCTCCACCCTCGTACGCAACACGGACCGGTACGGCGACGGCACCCCGCAGTCGCCCTCCCCCGCCGGCCGTGAACTGTTCAAGCTGGCCGCCGCCAAGAACGGCCTCCAGCCGCGCGATCTGCCGCCCTCGCTCTCCTTCTTCCAGGGCGTGGAGGTACGCGAGGACGGCTCCCTCGACTTCACCGGCTCGGCCGGACCGGGCGGCAGTGTGACGCTGCGCGCCGAGCAGGACGTCACGGTGCTCATCGCGAACGTCCCGCACCCCGCCGACCCGCGCGAGGACTACGTCAGCACCCCGCTGGAGGTCCTGGCCTGGCGCGCCGGTCCGACCGCACCCGGCGACCCGCTGTGGGAGGCCACGCCCGAGGGACGCCGCGCGTTCCTGAACACCGCCGAATTCCTTGCCGCGAGGGGGCTCGCATGAGCACGTCCACATCCACGAGCACGACCATCGTTCCGGCCCGCGCCGCCTGGTCGTCGGTCGTCCGCGCCGGCGAGACACTGACCGTCACCGATCTGCACGGCAACCAGGCCGTCGACTTCCTCGTGTACGACGCCCACGACACGTCCGTGCGCTACAGCGCGCCCGACACGATCCACGCGCAGGGCGGCATCTTCCTCACGACGGGCAGTGTCCTGATGTCGAACGAGCACACGCCCCTGATGACCGTGGTCGCGGACGACGTCGGCCGGCACGACACGGTCGGCGGCGCCTGCTCGAAGGAGTCGAACACCCTGCGGTACGGCCATCACACCTGGTCGCAGCACGCGTGCGTGGACAACTTCCTCGCCGAGGGCGCCAAACACGGCCTGGGCAAAAGGGACTTGGTGTCCAACATCAACTGGTACATGAACGTGCCCGTGGAGAAGGACGGCACGCTCGGCATCGTGGACGGCCTCTCGTCACCGGGCCTCCGGCTCATCCTCCGTGCCGAGTGCGACGTACTGGTCCTGGTCTCCAACTGCCCCCAGATCAACAACCCTTGCAACGGCTTCGACCCGACGGCGGTGGAGATGACCATCACCGAGGCGGGCAAAGGGGCAGGCACCGGGGCGGGCGCGGAATGAGCTTCGACACGCTGCTGGTCGCCAACCGTGGCGAGATCGCGGTACGAATCATCCGTACGGCACGGGAGTTGGGCCTGCGCACGGTCGCGGTCTACTCCGACCCGGACCGCTCCGCCCCGCACGTCCGGCTCGCCGACGAGGCGGTGCGGCTCGGTCCGGCGCCCGCGAAGGAGTCGTATCTCGACGCCGACCTGGTGCTGGAGGCGGCCAAGGTGACGGGAGCCGGGGCGATCCATCCCGGGTACGGCTTCCTGTCGGAGGACGCGGCCTTCGCGCGGCGCTGCGAGGACGCCGGGATCGTGTTCGTGGGGCCGACGCCCGAGCAGCTGGAGCTGTTCGGCGCGAAGCACACGGCCCGGGCTGCGGCGGAGGCGGCGGGCGTGCCGCTGGCACCGGGCACGGGCCTGCTGGCGTCACTGGAGGAGGCGTTGGGGAAAGCCGCCACCATCGGCTATCCCGTGATGCTGAAGGCGACCGGCGGGGGCGGCGGTATCGGCATGTCGGCCTGCGCGTCGGCGGCCGAACTCGCCGAGGCCTGGGAGCGGGTGCAGCGCGTCGCCGCGGCCTCCTTCTCCTCGGCCGGTGTCTTCCTGGAACGGCTCGTCGAACGCGCCCGCCATGTCGAGGTCCAGGTCTTCGGCGACGGCGAGGGCCGGGTCGTGACCTTCGGCGACCGTGACTGCTCGCTCCAGCGCCGCAACCAGAAGGTGGTGGAGGAGGCCCCGGCACCCGGACTTCCGGCCCACGTCCGGGCCCAACTGGCCGACTCGGCCCGAGACTTGTGCGCGTCGGTCGGCTACCGCTCGGCCGGGACAGTGGAGTTCGTGTACGACGCCGCCCGCGAGGAGGCGTACTTCCTGGAGGTCAACACCCGGCTCCAGGTGGAACATCCGGTCACGGAGGAGATCTACGACGTCGACCTCGTCGCCTGGATGCTGCGGCTGGCACGGGGTGAGCGGGACGTCGTACGGGACCCGGGCACCCCTCGCGGTCACGCCGTCGAGGCCCGTGTCTACGCCGAGGATCCGTCCCGCGAACACCGGCCCAGCGCGGGCCTGTTGACACGAGTGGAGTTCCCGGGCGGGGTGCGCGTCGACGGCTGGGTGGAAACAGGGACGGAGGTGACCACATCGTACGACCCGATGCTGGCGAAGGTCATCGCGTACGGCTCCGACCGGGCGCACGCGTTGCGCCGACTGGACGAGGCGCTGGCCCGCACCCGGGTCGACGGCATCGAGACGAACCTGGGGCTGGTACGAGCGGCGCTCGCGGACCGGGACTTCCGCGCGGCGACGCACTCGACGGCGACCCTGGCGGGGGTGAACGATCCGACGCCACGGATCGAGGTGGTCTCCGGCGGAACGCTGACGACGGTCCAGGACTGGCCGGGCCGCACCGGCTACTGGCAGGTGGGGGTCCCGCCGTGCGGCCCGATGGACGACCGTTCGTTCCGGCTCGGTAACCGGGCCCTGGGCAACGACGAGGGCGCCCCCGGCCTCGAATGCACCCTGCAGGGACCGACGTTGAGGTTCACGCACCCCACGACCATCTGTGTGACCGGGGCTCCGGCACCGGTCACGCTGGACGGCACGCCGGTCGCGCAGTGGGAGCCGGTGACGGTACCGGCGGGCGGCGTACTGGAGATCGGCGCCCCGACCGAACAGGGCCTGCGGACGTACGTGCTGTTCGCGGGCGGCGGCCTGGACGTACCGCCGTTCCTCGGCAGTGCGGCCACCTTCACGCTGGGCAGGTTCGGCGGGCACGGGGGCCGGACGCTGCGTACGGGAGACGTCCTGCACGGCGGGACGACGACTGATTCGGGGACCCTGGTTCCCCCCGCCGACCGCCCGGAGTTCGCGTCCCCCTGGCACGTCGGGGCCGTCGAAGGGCCGCACGCGGCACCGGAGTTCTTCACCGAGGAGGACATCCACGACTTCTACGCGGCCGACTGGAAGGTCCACTTCAACTCGGCCCGCACCGGCGTACGGCTGGTCGGCCCCAAGCCCCGCTGGGCCCGCACCGACGGTGGTGAGGCGGGCCTGCACCCGTCCAACATCCACGACACGCCGTACTCCGTGGGCGCCGTGGACTACACGGGCGACATGCCGGTGCTGCTGGGCCCGGACGGCCCCTCGCTGGGTGGCTTCGTCTGCCCGGCGACGATCATCAGCACGGAACGCTGGAAACTGGGCCAGCTGCGCCCGGGCGACACGGTGCGCTTCACTCCCGTGGACACAACGGGCGTACAGCGGGCGGCGATTGTCGACGGAGGCGTACTGGCCCGGGACGGCGACATCACGTACCGCCGCAGCGGCGACGACAACCTGCTGGTCGAATTCGGGCCGATGCAGCTGGACTTGGCGCTCCGGATGCGCGTCCACGCGCTGATGGAGGCGGTGACGGAGCTGGACCTGGAGGGCGTGACGGACCTGACACCGGGCATCCGCTCACTCCAGATCCAGGCGAACCCGGCCGTCCTCCCCCAGTCCGAACTCCTGGCAGTCGTACGGGAGATCGCGACGAACATGCCCCCGGCGGACCGCCTGACGGTCCCCTCCCGCACGGTCCACCTCCCCCTCTCCTGGGACGACCCGGCGACGCGTGAGGCGATCGCCCGCTATATGGCGGGAGTTCGCGACGACGCACCTTGGTGCCCGTGGAACATCGAGTTCATCCGCCGGGTGAACGGCCTCGCCTCGGTGGACGACGTGTACCGCACGGTCTTCGAGGCGGAGTACCTCGTACTGGGCCTGGGGGACGTCTACTTGGGCGCTCCGGTGGCGACCCCCCTGGACCCACGCCACCGCCTGGTGACGACGAAGTACAACCCGGCCCGCACCTGGACGGCGGAGAACTCGGTCGGCATCGGCGGCGCGTACCTCTGCATCTACGGCATGGAGGGTCCCGGCGGCTACCAATTCGTCGGCCGTACGACGCAGGTGTGGTCGGGGTGGCAGCAGCGCGGCGCGTTCGAGCCGGGGTCGCCGTGGCTGCTGCGGTTCTTCGACCGTATCAAGTGGTACGCCGTCGAACCGGACGAACTCCTGGAACTGCGCGCGGACATCACCTCGGGGCGGTTCGTGCCGCGCATCGAGGAGGGTGTCTTCTCGCTGGCGGAGTACGAGGAGTTCCTGGCGGAGAACGCCGAGTCGATCGCGGAGTTCCGCTCGCGTCAGGGGGCGGCGTTCTCGACGGAGCGGGATGCGTGGGAGGCGGCGGGCGAGTTCACGCGGGCGGAGGCGGACACGGGCCCTGCGGCCCCCTCTCCCGAGGTGACGGTCCCGGCCGGGGGCCACCTTATCGAGGCCGAATTCGCCGCGTCGGTATGGCAGTTGAACGTGTCGGCGGGGGACGAGGTGACGGCGGGGCAGCCGTTGCTGGCGTTGGAGGCGATGAAGATGGAGTCCCGGATACATGCCCCGGTGGCAGGGGTGGTCCACGAGATCCTGACGAGGCCGGGGGCGCAGGTGGAGGCGGGGACGGCGTTGCTGATCCTTACGCCGATCACCTGATTTTCCTCGCCCCCGCCGCCCCTACCCGTCCCATCCCTGGGGGCTGCGCCCCCAGACCCCCCTTGTCGCGCTGAACGCGCTCGTCCTCAAACGCCGGACGGGCTGAAGTACCTGGACCTGGGCTGAAAGATCAAGCCCCGACCGCAACCCTCAAGCCCCGACCGCAGCCTTCCAGCCCCGGCCGGCTCCATCCAGCCCGTCCGGCGTTTGAGGACAAGGCCCGTTCAGGGCCGTAGCGGGGGCCTGGGGGCGCAGCCCCCAGGGATGGGACGGGTAGGGGCGGCGGGGGCGAAATCCCCTCACGCCAGCGTCGCGACCAGCACTGCCTTGATCGTGTGCAGCCGGTTCTCCGCCTCGTCGAAGACGACCGAGTGCGCCGACTCGAACACCTCGTCCGTGACCTCCAGCGACTCCAGACCGTACGTCTCGTATATCTCGCGCCCGACCTTCGTACCGAGATCATGGAACGCCGGCAGACAGTGCAGGAACTTCACGTCCGCGTTCCCGGTCGCCCGCAGCACATCCATCGTCACGGCGTACGCCGCCAGCGCAGCGATCCGCTCCGCCCACACATCCTTCGGCTCCCCCATCGACACCCACACGTCGGTGGCGACGAAGTCGACACCGAGCACGCCCTCCGGCACCGACTCCGTCAGCGTCACCCGCGCCCCACTCGCCTCCGCCAGCTTCCGCGCGTCGGCGACGACGTCCTCGGCGGGCCAGTACGCCCGCGGCGCGACGATCCGTACGTCCATGCCGAGCAGCGCACCGGTGATCAGATACGAGTTCCCCATGTTGAAGCGCGCGTCGCCGAGGTAGGCGAAGGCGATCTCCTTCAACGGCTTGCCGCTGCCGTGTTCGATCATCGTCAGTACGTCGGCCAGCATCTGGGTGGGGTGCCAGTCGTCCGTCAGCCCGTTGAACACCGGCACGCCCGCGTACGCCGCCAGCTCCTCCACCGCCGTCTGGCTGTCCCCCCGGAACTCGATTCCGTCGTACATCCGCCCGAGCACCCGAGCCGTGTCCTTCACCGACTCCTTGTGCCCCATCTGCGAGCCCGACGGGTCGAGGTACGTCGTCGAGGCGCCCTGATCCGCCGCCGCGACCTCGAACGCGCAGCGCGTACGCGTCGAGGTCTTCTCGAAGATCAGCGCGATGTTCCTGCCCGCCAGATACCGCGTCTCGGTCCCGGCCTTCTTCGCCGCCTTCAGCTCCGCGGCGAGATCGAGCAGCCCACGGAACTCCTCCTCGGTGAAGTCCAGCTCCTTGAGGAAGTGGCGCCCGGCGAGGGCGGTCGGGACAGTCGCCATGGGGGCGCTCCAAGTGATCCGGCAGTACGTACATGACATAGACGAATGGAAGTCTATACGACTCGTTACATTTATATACGGCCGGATTCTCCTAGGTCACGGCGTCCCGCTGCACCGGGCAGCTCATACACCGCGGCCCGCCCCTCCCCCGCCCCAGCTCACTGCCCGGGATCTCTATCACCTCGATGCCCTGCTTCCGCAGGTGCGTGTTCGTGGTCGCGTTGCGCTCGTACGCGACCACGACTCCCGGCTCGACGGCGAGGACGTTGCAGCCGTCGTCCCACTGCTCGCGCTCGGCCGCGTGCACGTCCTGGGTCGCGGTCAGGACGCGGATCTCGCTGAGGCCGAGTGCTGCGGCGATCGCCCGGTGCATGTGCTCCGGCGGATGGTCGGTGACCTTCAACTCCTTGTCCCCGACGCCCGGTTCGATGGTGTACGAACGGAGCATGCCGAGCCCGGCGTACTGGGTGAAGGTGTCCCCGTCGACCATCGTCATCACGGTGTCGAGGTGCATGAACGCGCGCCGCTTGGGCATGTCGAGCGCCACGATCGTCTCGGCGGACCCGGCGGCGAAGAGCTTGTGCGCGAGCATCTCGACCGCCTGGGGAGTGGTGCGCTCGCTCATGCCGATGAGTACGGCGCCGTTGCCGATGACGAGGACGTCCCCGCCCTCGATGGTGGAGGGGTAGTCCGCCTGCCCCTCCGACCAGAGGCGGAAGGTTTCGTCACGGAAGAGGGGATGGTGCCGGTAGATCGCCTCGAAGTGAACGGTCTCCCGCTGGCGGGCCGGCCAGCGCATCGCGTTGATGGAGACGCCGTCGTAGATCCAGGCCGAGGTGTCGCGGGTGAAGAGGTGGTTGGGGAGGGGGCCGAGGAGGAAGTCGTCCAGCTCCATGACATGGAAGCGGACCGAGGTCGGCTCCGCGTGCGCGGCGAGGAACTCGCGCTTGGTGATGCCGCCGATGAGCAGCTCGGCCAGCTCGGCGGCAGGCAGGTTCTCGAAGGCGGCCCGGAGATGGTCGGTGGCGAGCGGGCCGTACTCCTTCTCGTCGAAGACGCGGTCCAGTACGAGCGTCCGGGCCACCGGGATCGCCAGGGCCTCGGTGAGCAGATCGCCGAAGAGGTGGACGGCGACGCCCCGGTCGCGCAGGACGTCGGCGAAACCGTCGTGCTCGGCGCGCGCACGGCGCACCCACAGGAGGTCGTCGAAGAGAAGGGCGTCCTTATTGCTGGGGGTGAGCCTTTTGAGCTCTAGGTCCGGCCGGTGCAGGATGACGCGGCGCAGCCGCCCGGCCTCGGAGTCGACATGGAATCCCATATCTCCATCCTGACCACTCCGAACCGCGTTCACCCGCTGGTCGGCGGATATTACGGGATAACCCTCGCCACACCACTCCCCCCTCCCACTCCCCATCTCGTCCCCTTGACGATAACCAGGTGGACCGAATATCGTCTACATGACGACAAGTGGTGCGGAGGGCGCCTGCGCACAGGTGACAGCCTCCGCACCGGACGAGGGGATGGACGACAGGCACATGGCCGACATCACCCGGCGCCTCGGCTGGCGCCATCTGCGGGGCACGCCCACGGCCCACATCCGCCACCAACGCTCCGGCCGACTGGCGCACGACGGTCCCGGGCTCAGCTTCTGGTTCCGCGCGCTGACCGCAACGCTGTCCGAAGTCCCGGTCGACGACCGGGAGTTGGCGATGACCTTCCATGCCCGTACGTCCGACTTCCAGGACGTGGCGGTCCAGGCGACCGTCACCTACCGCGTCAGCGACCCCGCCCTCGCCGCCGCCCGCCTCGACTTCTCCGTCGACCCGGACACGGGCGTCTGGCGGGGCGCGCCCCTGGAGCAGCTGGCGACGCTGCTGACGGAGACGGCCCAGCAGCACGCCCTGGACGTCCTGGCCCGTACGCCGTTGTCGGCCGCGCTGGTCGACGGGGTGGCGTCGGTGCGGGAACGGGTCGCGGCGGGGCTGGGCGCCGAGCCACGCCTCCCGGCCACGGGCATCGAGGTGGTGGCCGTACGGGTGGTGGCGCTGCGGCCGGAACCCGAGGTGGAGCGGGCGTTGCGCACCCCGGCCCGCGAGCAGATCCAGCAGGAGGCAGACCGCGCGACGTACGAACGCCGGGCGGTGGCCGTGGAACGCGAGCGGACCATCGCCGAGAACGAACTGGCCAGCCAGATCGAACTCGCCCGGAGGGAGGAGCAGTTGGTCGACCAGCGGGGTACGAACGCCCGCCGGGAGGCCGAGGAGTACGCGGCGGCCGACGCGGTACGGGCGGACGCGGAAGCGGCGCGAGTGGTACGGCTGGCGGAGGCGGAGGCCGCGAGCGTGCGGGGCGTGGGCGAAGCACGGGCAGAGGCCCAGGCGGCGTGGCTGCGTGCCCACGCCGACGCGGACGTGGCCCTGCTGCACGCCCTGACGGGCACGCGGCTCGCGGAGAACCTGCCCCGGATCGACAGCGTGACGGTGTCACCGGACGTACTGACCGGCCTGCTCGCCAGGCTGGGAGGAGCGCAGCAGTGAGTCTGGCTCCGCGGGCCGTCCTGGTCCACCGCACCACGGAGTACGAGGAGTTGGTGGCCCGGCACGGCACGCACGGCCAGGCCGCCTTCTTTCTCCGTTCCCGGGGACGGGACATCGAGGAGGTGGCCGAGCGCCACCACCGCACTCGCCGGTCCATGGCGGAGGTGACTGCCGCGATCCCTCTGACATGGCGTCAAACGCAGCTGGAACGGGCCGACTTGGACCGCTTCCTCTTCGCGCCCGAGGACGTGGTCGTCGTGGTCGGGCAGGACGGGCTGGTGGCGAACGTCGCCAAGTACCTGGCCGGGCAGCCGGTGGTGGGCATCGACACGGACCCCGGCCGCAATCCGGGCGTCCTGGTACGCCACCGCCCGGCGGACGCCCGGACGCTCCTCCCGTCGGTACTCGCGACGGCAACAGGCGGCTCCGAACTGACCATGGTCGAGGCGGTCGCCGACGACACCCAACGACTGCTGGCCCTCAACGAGATCTATCTCGGCGCCGCCGGTCACCAGACCGCCCGCTACCGCCTGAGCCTCGACGACGACAGGGGTGTCGTCGAGGCCCAGGCCTCGTCCGGGGTGCTGGTGGGGACGGGGACCGGGGCGAGTGGGTGGTTGCGGTCGGTGTGGCAGGAGCGAGGCGGTGCGGATGCCGGTCCGCGCCTGCCGGGTCCGACGGAGGACCGGCTGGTGTGGTTCGTACGGGAGGCGTGGCCGTCTCCGGCGACCGGGACGTCGTTGGTCGCGGGCGAGCTGGGGGCCGCCGGCCGGCTCACCCTCACGGTCGAGTCCGAACGGCTGATCGCTTTCGGGGACGGCATCGAGAGCGACGCGGTGGAGTTGACGTGGGGGCAGACGGTTCGGGTGGGGGTGGGTGGGGAGAGGTTGCGGTTGGTGGGCTGACATTTTCCTCGCCCCCGCCGCCCCTACCCGTCCCTCCCCCAGAGGGGGGACCCCCATCGGGGGCTCCGCCCCGGCTAGGTTTTTCAGCCCGTCCGGCGTTTGAGGACGAGGCCGTCCAGGCCGACAAGCGGGGGTCTGGGGGCGCAGCCCCCAGGGAGGGGAACGGGTA